>JAYVMJ010000461.1:0-4032 GCA_043759025.1 Verrucomicrobiota bacterium
GGCCTTGTCCGCGACTGACAGCGAATGATCGCAGATCGCGGTGAATCGATCCCGGAATTTCCTGGTTAGAAAATCAATCTGGCGCTGCCGATGTGCGGTGAGTCCAAGTTGTGAGCCGAGAAAAATAATTTTCTCCTCTGGCTTTTCATTAAATGCCGTCGCCAATGGCACCAAGTTGGCCACCCAACTGCGATGAATCGCGAGACAATCCGGACTCAAAGCGGCGAGCGCACCCTGGGCCAACGGCTTTTCGTCGTGAATCAACACCGCGAGATGCGGCGCAATTTCCATGAAGGCCGGCATCACACGGCTTGCCTCATCGAAAGCATAATAAAGCGTGCGTATCCCGCGTTGCGCGAGCACGGCAAGGAGCTTTCCCGCGAGGCCGGCAAGCTGCTGCGGATGCTGGCCGGTGAATATCAGCCACCACTCCTCGTCTTGCGGCTTCGGCCATGCCATCAGATCAGCGAGGCCCGCCTTACCCACGGCCTGCACGGGAAGAAAATCAATACCGTCCGCAACGCACGCCCCCAGCGCACGCACATTTTCACCGTGCCAATCGCAATCGAGCCGCGCCATCTTTACGAGGGACGCATCCGCGGGATTCGAAACCTTTTTCGCGACATCCACCGAAGGTAGAGCGGTCAAGTAGACCGCGCCATCCCGCAGGCGATCGGCCCAGAGACTAAAAACAAACAATCTGATCCGACGTTGCTTCGGAGAACCCGATACAGCCTCAGCTAACGTTGAATCGCCTCCGGCAACAGTCATGGTTTGGGAGTAATCTGACTTCCAGTTCACGCAAGTAGAACCGCGCTGCTCAATTCCGACGCACTCGCTGGTCGAGGAGATTGTTCGATGCACCACTTTTTCCAGCATGCCCTCAAGGCCACACCGAAACGGGAGGCTTGTCCTGCGCGATCCAGGAGCGGGCTCCGCTCGAGATCCGACCGAAGACCGCCACGGATTTCCGAAAGATTTTCGGCGGATGATGCCAGTGCGATGGCGCGCGCCGCGTAGTCGTCGTCAGAGGCGGCGATCCATTCGGGATGTCCGACGGCAGTCAACAGACTCGCGCCCACCCGCGCCATGTGGCGGTCGCCGACTTTCGTTATCACCGGAACTCCCATCCAGAGCGCCTCACAGGTCGTCGTCGTGCCATTGTAGGGCGCCGTATCGAGCGCGATGTCCATCGCGTGATAACAGGCCAAATGGGATACGGTGTCATTCGTGCGCGAGAGAAAATCAATGCGATCGGCGGAAACTCCCGCGCTCGCGAATGGCGCGACGTAGTGGGCCCGCAGTGCCGCGTTGTCCAAACCTGCACCCTTCAGACAGAGACGTGAATTCGGTACCGCAGACAGGATTTTCGCCCACAGCCCGAGCACCGCGTCCGTGATCTTCGCCGGCGTGTTGAAACACCCGAAAGTAACCTGTCCCCGCGACGCGCATGGCGCAGGCGCAACGGCCGGTGCATCCGGCGCGGGTGAATAAGCCCACGCCGTCGGCGCGAAGCGGATGAGTTCTTCCGTCGCGAAGGGATCGGCTTCGTTCAATGGATCCGCAACCGCATCGGTGAAACGGTAATCCATCGCGGGAACGCCAGTCGTGTTGGGATAGCCCAAATAAGTAATCTGCACCGGCGCGAGTCGTTTTGCGTACAATGGCAACCGATTGGTCATGCCCGTGTGACCCGCGAGGTCGATCAACAGATCAGGCGCGTCCGCGCGAATCGTTGCTTCCACCACCTCGGCCGGCTGGCCGACAAAGTTGCGCCACTTCGCTCCGAGCGGACGCAAACGCTCCGTAAACGCGTCCTCGCGAAAATGATCGTGGTACAAATAAATCTCGAATTGCTCGTGGTTCAAATGCGCCAGCAGTGGTTCGAGAAAGAATGCCACCGAGTGCGTCCGAAGATCCGGCGAAAGGAAAGCCACTCTCAGCCTTCTTTCCGCGTCCGGTGTATTCGAGAACATCCGCTCCGGCGCGGCACCGACGGCGCGACCGTAAGCGACGTGATCGGCAAAGAGTTGATCGCGTGAAATTCCGTCGAGCGAATGCAGGGCAAACAAGCGATAACTCCGCGCTTCGTGACAGCGAGGTTCAAGCGCGAGGAATTTATCGTAATCCTCCACCGCCTCGGCCATCCGGTGTGCCTGATGCAATGCCTGTGCCCGGCCATAACGGGCCAGCGCATAACGCGGGTCCGCCGCGAGCGCACGCTCGTGACATGCCAACGCGTCTCCGATGCGCCCAATTAGGCTGAGCGTGAGGCCATAATTGTACCAGCCGGATGCATACTTCGGTTGAAGTGCGGCGACTTTTTCGTGACAACCCACGGCCTCATCAAGACGGTCCTGGGTTTTCAGGCAATACGCGAGATTCTCCCAGCCCTCCACGAAATCAGGTTTCACCTGCACCGCGTGGCGGAAATGCTTTTCGGCTTCAGTCGTGCGCCGTGCGCCGGTCAGGGCGAGCGCATAACGCATTTCGCACACGGGATCGCGAGGGCTCGTCTTATGCGCTTGGCCGAGCAAGTCGATGGCTTCAGCCAAACGATTCTGTTGGAAGGCAACGAGGCCGGAAAGATGCAGCACGTCGAAGTTTCTGGGCGCGACGGCCTTAACCCGGCGATAAATCGCCGCAGCTTCGTTCAACCGCCCGGCCCGATGGTGCGCGATACCCTGTTGCAGCAAGGAACTGATCTGTTGCGGCGACATATCAAATGCGCGCACGCGCCAGAGGCGCCGTCGCCGAAGCCGGCAATGGGAGAAGGTTGATTGATCGCACTAAGGATCTTATCGGCGCAAAATTTCGGAAGCTTGAAGTGTAAAATGCGCTTAAACCCGAGGTCGTTCGCGTCGATATACACCCTGAAGCGCCCGCCCACGTTCCGACCGACGGGTCCTCCGCACGTTTACTCGATGCAAGCAACGCTCACGCCCACTTCTCAACCTGCGGGTCCAAAACCCGCCCCCTATCGCGACGACGAGATCAAGCGCCGGCTGGAAGCGTGTCCGAAACTGGCTTCACTTCAGACTATTAACCGCGCGCTCCGCGAACTCATGAATTCGGAGCAGAGTCTGAATTCGCAAATCGCCGAGGTGATTCGCCGCGATCCTTCCCTCTGTGCGCGTCTGCTGCGCATGGTGAACTCGGTCTATTTCGGAAATTCAAATCGCATCAGCAACATTGAGGAGGCCGTGTTTTTTCTCGGCCTCCGTCAGATTCGCGAACTCTCCACCTCCACTCCCGTCATCGAGGAAATGCAAACTTTGCATCCGACCAAGGCCGGACAACCACCTTTGCCCTGGACGGAATTGTGGCGGCACAGTATCGGCACCGCTGCGATGACGCGCGAGATTCTCATCTCGACCGGAATTGCGGTCGACGATGACACCGACTATCTCGCCGGTCTGCTGCACAACGTCGGCAAGGTCGTGATTGCGTATGCTTTTCCCGACGAGCTGCGCCAAATCATGGCCACGCCACTGCGCGATCCCGGCGAAGTCTGCCAGCGGGAACGCGAGCTCATTGGCTGGGATCACGCCAAAATCGGGGCTTACTATCTCGGCCGGCATCAGCTGTCGGATGAAATCACTTTCGCGGTCCTCTATCACAACGAACCCAATGTCGCACCGCGCCACGGGATGTTCGCCGCTGCGGTGCAAGTCGCGGACTATGTAGTCCGGCATGCCGGGATCACCGGTGGTTTCGAGACGATCAAGCCGATCGCACCGGACGCGTGGGTTTCGCTCGACGGGTGGAAAATTCTTTATGGGGCGAATAGCAACGAGACTTCCCTCGCCCGCGCGCACGTGGCCAATGCACTTCAGCGTTTGCCCTCGATGCTGAAGGGCCTGCTCTGAGAGTTTGGCCATCGCGAGTTGGCCAACGCCAGATACGGCGGTCCAGCGCCTCGATCTGCACCGCACAGTAAAGATCCTCGGGGCAAGCCCCGAGGCATTGAAACCAAGCCAACCATGCCGCTGATCAGTTATGCTCTCCTCCGTGGCACGGGCGTCCCGCCCG
>JAYVMJ010000462.1:0-2105 GCA_043759025.1 Verrucomicrobiota bacterium
CGTCATCCCGCGTCATTACGGCGGGAAGACGACATGGGAGAATATCGTTTGCTCGTGCATCAAGTGCAATTCGCGCAAGGCCAACCGGCTTCCGCACGAGGCGCACATGCGGCTGATTCGTAAACCAACGAAGCCGAAGTGGCGACCGGTGATTTCCCTCGTGCTGGGCAATCACAGGCACGAAAAGTGGAAGGATTTCCTCGATGTCGCCTATTGGAACGTCGAGTTGGAAGAATGATTTTTCCCGCGCTGGCGTAGTCGCGCGATCACTTATGCGTGTTTATCTCATCGGGTTAGTTTGCGGGATGGTGTTGTGTACCACCGTCTTTGCCAAGGAGGAGCAGCGGATCGCCCAGCTCAGGGACGCGGTCAGGTCGCTGGAGGCGGTGATGGCGGATAAAAATTCGCCTCCGGCCGACCAGGCAAAGCTGCAGCGGAAGTTGGACGGTTTAAAGCAGGAGCTGGGTATCATGGAGGAACGTGAGGGGATCGAAGCGCGCGAGAAGACACTCAAGGAAGGGGTGCATAACCAGACAGGCGAGTGGCTGCGCGAGAAACTTCAGACGGTGAGTTCCGTGCCTGCCGCGGTTGAGGCGCGGCAGGTGGAATTGGATAGTCTGCGAGCCAAGGCGACGGCGGAGCGCACTGCGTTGGTGAAGCAACGGGAGGATACGTCGCTCTCCTTGACGCCGGCGCGGCGCGCGGAAATTGACGAACAACTTTATACCAAGAACGAGGAGATCCGGGCCATTGCGCTTCAGCAGGAAGCGGCGGAGTACGAATTGATGCTGATCAAGCTCGCGAAAACGATGCGCGAGCAAATGTTGAACGAGGAGGACACGAGCAACCGTCTCTCGCTACGCACTTTTTTTGAGATGCGGGCGGAGCAGCAGGGCTACGTCAGTCGCGCGCGGCAGACCGATGCGATGATCTCAAACGTTACCGAGAATCTGAGCGTGACGCAGGCGGGGCTCGATTTGACCCGTCAGAAACTCGCGAAAATCGGCGAGGAACTGCAGTTGCTTGAGCGTCAGTCCAGTTTTCTGCGCCGCAATCCACAGCTTGATCAATTGCTCGCGACGGAGCGCGCCCAGCAACAATTCGTCGGCTTGCGGTTGCCGTTTCTCGGCCAGCAGGTGGAGGCCCTGCATTTGTCCGGCGATTTTCTCCGGACGCAGCGCGACCTGATCGATCACGATATAAAGCTGCATGATGAACAGGTCGCGGCGTTGCGGGCCGCCTACGTGGACCGGTTGCTTCCTCCCGCAACCGCGGTCGCCGTGATTATTCTCGTTTATCTGCTTTCGAGCCGGTTGGTGCTTCCCCACCGTTTCAAGAAGGAGGAATTGTTCATGGCCCGCCGGCTCGGGCGCTACGGCACGTTCCTCATTGTTACGGTCATCACGGTCCTCTACCTGATGGAGGATTTACGGGTCATCGCGACTACGCTCGGGCTGGTCAGCGCGGCGATCGTGATTTCGTTGCAGGACGTGTGCGCTTCTTTTTTCGGCTGGTCTGTGATCATGTTGAGCCGGAAGTTTATCATTGGCGACCGGCTGGAGATTGAAGGCACGCGGGGAGACGTGCTTGATATCCAGCTTTTGCGAACGACGTTGTTGGAGGTGAACAACTGGCTGGGGGTCGATCAACCCACCGGCCGCGTCGTCGTGTTTCCGAATAATTTTATCTTTAAGTCCAAGGTTTTCAATTTCTCGCACGGGCATCCCTACATCTGGGGGAAAGTGGAGGTGACGGTCACCTACAGCACACCGGTGGCTGAAGCGTCGTTGCTTTTTGAAAAGGTTTTGGAAGAGGAGACGCGGGAGAATTTCGTCGAAGCTCAGCGCGCCTCGACCATCATGCAGCGCCGCTATGGCGTGGAGGATGCGGAGTATACGCCCAAGATATACACGCGAATCGCGGACAGCGGGATCACGTTCAGCCTGATCTACGTCAGTCACTACCGCAGCACTTCCTCCACCCGCAATCGGATCAATTTGCGCCTCATTACCGAATTGGAAAAGCGAAGCCAGATCCAGCTCGCCTACAATACCCTTGCGGTCCAACCGCTCACGACGCCGCCGAACCAGCCATCGGCGATTTTG
>JAYVMJ010000463.1:0-8331 GCA_043759025.1 Verrucomicrobiota bacterium
TTCCTGCGAAACCGATCGTTCGCGCTTCACCGGGAGGGGCGGCAGCCTGACCAGACCGGTCGCGATGCAATCGGACCAACCGCTTTCCAATAGCGCCGGCTCGGTGCTCGATCCGATTGTTTCGTTGCGCCGCACGCTCACGCTCGAGCCCCACGGAATTTCGGTCGTCGAGATTGTTCTCGGGGCCGCGGAGAGCCGCGACGCGGCGCAAGTGTTGGTCGAGAAATATCAAACCACGCGCATGGCAGACCGGGCGTTCGACCTCGCCTGGACGCACAACCAGGTGACGTTGCGGCAGCTCAATATTTCCGAGGGCGAGGCCCAGCTTTATGGGCGGTTGTCGGGCGCGCTGATTTACGCCGATCCCGCGCGCCGGGCCGCGGCGGCCATCCTCGTTCAAAACCGTCGCGGCCAGAGCGGACTCTGGAGCTACGGCATCTCGGGCGATGCACCGATTGTCCTGCTCCGTCTAAGTGAAACGCAGAAAACAGAAATCGCGCGGCAGTTGGTGCAGGCGCATTCGTACTGGCGCACGAAGGGATTGATCGTGGAACTGGTGATCCTCATCGAGGATGTTTCAGTCTACCGGCAGTCACTGTTTGAACAGATTACCTCCCTGATTGCATCAGGCGTTGAGGCGCAAATGGTGGACAAACCGGGCGGGATTTTCGTTCGCCGCCTCGAACAGGTTTCGCACGACGACCGCATTCTGCTCCAATCGGCGGCTCGCGTGGTGTTGAGCGATCAAAATGGTACGCTGCTTGAGCAACTCGACCGGCGCAATGTCCTGGAGTCATTGATCCCGGCGCTCATTCCGTCGAGATCGCCGGCGCCTGAGTGGGCGACCGAGCTGCCGCCACGGGAATTGATTTTCAAGAATGGCCTCGGTGGGTTTACCCCTGACGGACAGGAATACGTCATCACGGTGCAACCCGGCCAGACGACACCTGCGCCGTGGGTAAACGTTCTGGCTAATCCGCACTTTGGCACGGTGGTTTCCGAAAGCGGCGCCGCTTATACGTGGGCGGAAAACTCGCATGAGTTCCGCTTGACGCCGTGGAACAACGATCCGGTGCAGGACCCGAGCGGAGAGGGGTTTTATATCCGCGATGAACAGACCGGACAATTCTGGTCGCCCACGCCGTCCCCCGCGCGCGGCTTGACGCCGTATGTCACGCGGCATGGATTTGGCTACACGGTGTTTGAACACACGGAGAACGGGATCTTTTCAGAATTTTGGGTGTACGTGGCGATCGACGCTCCGGTGAAGTTCAGTGTTTTGAAATTGCGCAACATCTCGAGCCGTCCGCGCCGGCTGACGGTGACCGGTTATTGGGAATGGGTGCTCGGCGATTTGCGGCCGAAGAATCTCCTGCACGTGCAGACGGAGGTGGATTTGAAAACGGGGGCATTGCTCGTGCGTAATCGCTACAACACCGAATTCCCGGACCGGGTGGCGTTTCTCGACGTCAGTGATCCCGCCCGTACCATTACCGGTGATCGCAAGGAATTCATTGGACGCAACGGCAGCCTCGCGCAGCCCGCGGCGATGAAGCGCTCGCGACTTTCCGGCAAGGTTGGTGCCGGACTCGACCCGTGCGGAGCGATCCAGACTGCGATTGATCTCCCCGCCGGCGAGGAGCGCAGAGTAAGTTTTCGTCTGGGTTTGGGCCGCACGTTGGCTGACGCCACCGATCTGATTCATCGCTATCGTCGGTCGGGCGCAACCCAGGCGGCCCTCGATCAAGTCTGGCATTATTGGAAGCATACGCTCGGTGCCGTCAACGTCGACACCCCCGATCCGGCGGTGAATGTCATGGCGAACGGTTGGTTGCTTTACCAGACTCTGAGCTGCCGCATTTGGGGCCGCACGGGATTTTATCAATCCGGCGGGGCCTTTGGTTTTCGCGATCAACTTCAGGACACAATGGCTCTCGTTCACGCCGAGCCGGCGATTGCGCGGGCGCACTTACTGCGCGCGGCGGCACATCAATTTCGCGAGGGTGACGTGCAACATTGGTGGCATCCGCCGGCGGACCGAGGAGTACGCACGCATTTTTCCGATGATTATCTGTGGTTGCCGTATGTCACGTGCCGCTACGTGACGACCGTCGCGGACACGGGAGTGTTGGACGAGAAGATCGCTTTCATCGAGGGACGACCGGTCAAGGTGGACGAAGAAGCGTACTATGATTTGCCGACGAAATCCGAGGAGACCGCCACGCTTTACCAGCATTGTGTCCGGGCGATCGAACATGGACTCACCTTTGGCGAGCACGGGCTGCCGTTGATGGGATGTGGCGACTGGAACGACGGGATGAATCTCGTCGGCGAGCACGGTCGCGGTGAAAGCGTCTGGCTGGCTTTTTTTCTGTACGACGTGTTGAAACAATTTTCGGTGATCGCACGCAGCCGGGGTGACGCGGCCTTTGCCGAACGCTGCGGGTTGCAGGCCTCGCAAATGCAGCGCAATATCGAGCGCCACGCGTGGGACGGCGACTGGTATCGCCGCGCGTATTTCGACAGCGGCGAACCGCTGGGCTCGCAGGTGAATCCCGAGTGCAAAATCGACTCGTTGCCACAAAGCTGGTCGATCCTCAGTGGCGCCGGTGATCCGCTGCGGTCGCGTCACGCGATGAATGCGGTGAACGAGAAGCTCGTCCGCCGTGAGTCGCAATTGATCCAATTATTTGATCCGCCGTTCGATCATTCCGATCTGAATCCTGGCTATATCAAGGGTTACATTCCCGGTGTGCGCGAGAACGGCGGACAGTACACACACGGTGCGATCTGGGCGGTCATGGCGTTTGCGATGATGGGTGAAAACGATCGCGCGTGGGAATTGTTCGACTTGCTCAACCCGGTGAATCACGGGGCGACCGCCAAAAAAATCGCCGTGTACAAGGTCGAGCCCTACGTGGTGGCCGCTGACGTTTACGCGGTGGCGCCGCACGTTGGGCGCGGTGGCTGGACGTGGTATACGGGTTCCGCCGGCTGGATGTACCGGCTGGTGGTCGAGACGCTGCTCGGGGTCAATCGGGAGGGCGACCAACTTCGATTGACGCCGCGCCTGCGGGCGGAATGGCCGAGCTACAAGATCCACTATCGTTTCCGCGAAACGGTCTATCACATCACGATCATCCGGAATACGGAGGACTCGGTCGAAAGCTTCCTGACCCTTGATGGCGAACGCCAGTCGGGGGTGACGATTCCGCTTGTCGACGACCGCCGCGAACATTTCGCGGAATTGACGGTGCGATGAACGGGCGGGCGTGAACTCTCTTTGAATCAGCCCAGCGAGGCCGCTGCGGCTCCAATGCGACCCCCCGGGACCGCAAAACGCCGTTTCGGTTTATTGAGTTTCAATTTTCACCGGAATAGGTGCGAAAAAAAAGCGGAGCCGGATCGGCTCCGCTGGACGACAATCAAATTATTTCAGTCCTTTCCTCCAACGCTCATTTCATCGCCTGGTCGATCCCGGTGATCACCGCGAGGTGGTGCTGGAGGGTGGGCAACGTTTTGCGCGCGAAGGCGGCGACATCAGGATCCTCGGACTTTTCTCCTTTCTCATAGAGTTTCACGGCGTCCTCGTGGTCTTCCTTCATTTGTTTCACATAATCCTTGTCGAGGTCTTTGTCCTTCTTGGCCCATTTTTCACTGGCCTTGGTGCTCTCCTTGGGAAGGGTCACGCCTTTTAGTGCGGCCAATGAAGCGAGTTCGGTATTGGCCGCCATGTGATCGGCGACCATCATTTGGGCGAAGTTCTTCACCTGCGGATCCATCACGCGACCTTCCACGATCTGTGAAATCTCAACTTCCTTCATGCCCGCCTTGGCGGCTTTTTCGATGAATGAACGATCGGAGTGCGAGAGTTTCGACATGTCATCCCGTGCGGCGATGGTGGGAGAAGGCGAATTTGGCAACGCGCTGGTTTCGGCCGAGAGTGTGGAGAACAGGGTTGTCGCAACCAAAACAGCAGCGCAACGGAGAGGAAGGTTTTTCGATGTTTTCATTTTCATACGCCGTGTAGTAGTCCCGGCTGAAGGACGGTTCCCCCTCGAAATTGGCCCGACTGTCCGATGGGAAAGCCATTTCTATTTTCCCGAAGAGACAGTAGGGTGACGCGCTCACGGGAGATTTCCGTGGTAATTGACCCGATGTTTCCCTCATCCATTTCCCGACGAGAAGCGATCGCATGGGTCGCCGCGATTTCCGCCGCGACCGCAGTGGGCGGCCGCCCGCTTTTTGCCTTTCCGGGGCCGCGCGCGAGGCGCGGTCGTGATTTTAGTGTGCTGGATTTCGGCGCGGTGGGAGATGGTGTTACCCTCGATAGCGCCGCGATTCAACGTGCACTCGACACAGCGGCCGCGTCTGGTTTGAAAGCCCGGGTTCTCGTCCCGGGTGGGCGACGCTACTTGGTGGGAACGATCCGTCTTCCGGGCGGAATCGAATTTCATCTTGCGGATGATGCCGAGCTGCTGACTAGCACCCGACCGGAGGATTTCGGGTCCGTCGGTGCGTTGCTTACGGCCGCAAATGTGCAGGGACTTAGCATTACCGGTTCGGGTGGCGTTAACGGACGGTCACGTGCATTCATGACCGGATACGATGAGAAGGACGAATGGTGGGTTCCCGCTGAATTTCGTCCACGGCTCGCATTTTTCGAAGGATGCAAGGATCTCGTTGTACGTGATGTGACCTTCAAGCAGGCGCCCAGCTGGACGCTGCATCTGCTCGGTTGCGACGGGGTGCAGGTTGACCGGGTGAAAATCAAGAATCAGCTGGATGTTCCAAATTGCGACGGGATCGATCCGGATCACTGTCGGAATGTTGAGGTCACCAATTGCCATGTCATCTGCGGCGACGACGCCATTGTCATCAAGGCGTCGCGGCGCGGGGAGATCTACGGCGGGTCCGCCAATATATCTGTGCGCGACTGTTTACTTGAGACACAGGACGCGGGATTAAAGATCGGCACGGAAACCACGCGGGATATTCGGAAGATCAGTTTTGAGCGCTGTCACATCGTAAACAGTTCGCGTGGTTGCGCGGTTCAGTTGCGCGATGAAGGCAATATAAGCGGCGTGCTTTTTCGCGACATTACGTTTACAGCTCAATACCACTCGGCGCCGTGGTGGGGACGCGGCGAGGCGCTTTCCTTCACGGTGATTCCGCGGCAGAAAGGATCGGCCGTTGGAAAGCTCTCGGAAATAAGGGTGGAGAATGTTTCGGGTCGCGCGGAAAACAGCGTGCGCATCAGCGGCTGTCCGGAAAGCCGGATCGAGGATGTGGCCTTCGATAATGTTGATGTCCAGTTTGACCGGTGGACCAAATATCCCGGAGGGTGTTGGGACAATCGACCAACCGCGGCGTTAGCGGGGATCGAACCCCACGACACACCTGGAATCGATGTTCGTTTTGCTGACCATGTTTCCCTGCGTCGTTGTCGGGTGCGGTGGGGTCGGAACATTCCGGAATATTTTTCGCACGCTTTGTCGACGCACGACGTGAGTAGATTCAGCTATCCGGACTTTAGGGGCGAAGCGGCTCATCCGGATCGAGAAAGGGCAGTTTCGAATGGCTCATAACCGCGGGGTGGTTGTTGGTTACGGCAACAGCCGTCACCGCTTTTCTTTCAGCCGGTCGCTCTATCTGAACTGCATTATTGCTTTCGCGCGCGTCGACGAGCGTTTGCCAACTCGCCGCGGCAGCTTGTGGTCTGCTGAGACCGAGCACGAAAAAAAGGGCACGAGACTCACGTGCCTGTGCCCGAAAATTTCCGAACGAGTTCCGTTATCGGTCGGCTCCGGGAGCGAGATGATTGGATCTGATCAAGACCGTGTAAGTGACGAGGTAGCCCGGCGGTGAAACAAAAAATACGTCGCGATATTCGCGCGCGGGGACCTCGAGTTCATAGAAATTGGGACTCATCGGCTGGGTGTCGCCCCGCATGGTAAAGGTGCAGGCGATTTCCGACGGGAGGGATTTGTGTCCCACATTTTGCATGCGGATCCAAACGCGAATGCGTCCGTCCTTTAGCGGATGCGCTTCTACTTTCAGCAGGCGGACAGCCGTGGTGTAGGCCTTGGAAAGAGATTTATTGATCGGCACCAGCACCAAGCCGGTCCAGTCGCGTTCGACTAGGTTGACCGAATCGCCATCGGCGGTGAGGCCGCGGGCGGGGGGTTGACCACGGGTATCGACCTGTTCGATTTTTGGCGCTTGTGCGTCCGGCGCAAGTGAGGCCATGGCTTCCGGAAATCCGGTGGTGTCGACGATATCGTGGGCGAGAGTGTCGGTTTGATCAGTATTAGTCAGATGGCCGACGACCTCCTCGACTTGCGGTGACAGCGGTGGCCGAGGCGGGGGCGCGAGCAATTTAGGAGCCGCCATCGCCGGCAACACGGGGGCTGCCATGGCGGCAACCGGCGGGGCCGCTGGCTTTTGCACCACCGGAGCGGGAACTTTTGCTTGAGGCTTGGGCTGGGTGGCTTCGGGAGCGACGCAACCGCCGAGCATCAGGCCAAGCAGGATCGAGGCGGATATTAACGTTGGGAGGGGGTACAGTTTCATTGTCTGGATGGGGGAATAGGGGGCGCAGTGCATTGGCCACGTGCATACGTAACTTGGTCGAAATGTCCGACTTGGAAAAGCTTCTTATGTTCCTACTACGTCACAAAACGTTAAAAGTGACGACTGTGTTCACGCATTATTTCAAAGCCGGCGTTTCTAGCGGAATAATGGCATGTCGCCGCAGCTCGACTCCCCGAAGGAACGTGACGATAGCGCGTTCCCCGATTCTATCGGCGGTAAGTAATTTGTGCAAACTGTCCACGGCGGTCGTTGGCAGGCCGTCGAGCGCGACGACGATATCGCTTTCGACCAAACCGGCGCGGTCCGCGGGGCTGCCGGGTTCGGTGCCGACCACCAGTACGCCGGTTTCCTGCGTGAGATGATGGTAACGCGAGACCTTGCGAATGAGCGGTACGTTTTGCCCGACGAGGCCGATGAAGCTGCGCCGGATGCGTCCGTCCTTGATCAACCACGCCACGACCCAGCGTGCCGTGTTGCTCGCGATGGCGAAACAGATGCCTTGCGCCGGACGGATGATCGCGGTGTTCACGCCGATCACTTCCGAACGCGTGTTGACGAGTGGCCCGCCGGAATTCCCCGGATTGAGGGCGGCATCGGTCTGGATGACGTTGTCGATCAATCTTCCCGAGGCTCCGCGCAACGAACGTCCCAAGCCGCTGACGATGCCGGCGGTCACGGTTTGCTGGAAGCCCATCGGCGACCCGATCGCGATGGCGATTTGTCCCGGCCGCACCGCGTCGCTATCGGCCAGTTGCAAATGCGCCAGTTCGTGCGCGCTCACGCGCAACACGGCGAGATCGGTTTCGGGGTCGTCGCCGATCAAGGTGGCGGCAAGTTTCCGCCCGTCGGCGAGGAATATGCGCAGCTCCTTCGCGCCGTGGACCACGTGACTGTTGGTCAGCAGGTAACCGTCCGGCGAAATGAAGAAGCCCGATCCGGAGCCGCCCGGCGCTTTGTTGCCCTGGACCTCGATATGCACCACTGCCGGATGCGCGGTCGCGACCGCGCCCGATACGGCATTGGAGTAAGCATCGATCAGCAACTCATCCGTCTGTTGCGCGGTGTCTCCATTAAGAAGTGTGGCGTCCATGATCTTTTCAATGAGTGGGGAAAATCAGTTTATGCAAATTGTCGGGTGTCCCCAATACCTCCAAGCAGGCGAAGTGCGGACAATTGGCCGAAGCCGTTGCGGGTTGTTGATTGATCAAATGCCGCGGGACGGTTTACTCCGCAATTAGCTAGCCGTGCGCTCCGGCTTTTTCTGTCATGTTTAATCTCGCTCAAAAAACCGCCCTGATCACCGGTGCCGGTTCCGGCATCGGTCAGGCCATCGCACGGCTCTTTGCCCGGCAGGGTGCGTTCGTTTGGGTGGCGGACATTGATCGATTGTCCGGACGCTCCGCAGTCGATTCAATTCGAACCCTCGGCGGCCAGGGTGATTTTGCCGAACTGGACATAAGTGATCCTGCCGCGAGTCTCGCGCTCGCCGACCGGATTCCGCCACTGGACCTCCTCGTCAATAATGCCGGTATCGGCCACGTCGGAGGTTTGCCCGAAACGTCCGCGGCCGATCTCGACCGGCTTTACGCGGTGAACGTGCGTGGCGCGTTTAATCTCTGCAAGGCGTTCGTCCCGGCCATGCTCGAACGAAAAAGCGGGAGCGTGATCAATCTCGCGTCCGTGGCCGGCGTGCTGGCGGTGCGCGACCGGCTGGCGTACACCATGACGAAGCATGCC
>JAYVMJ010000464.1:0-7985 GCA_043759025.1 Verrucomicrobiota bacterium
TGTTTACCGGGCAACGCATCCAAGGTGAAACGCGCGCTCACCTCGGCAATACGACCCGCGCCCTTCGTGATCACCACGAAATTAATAATGACCAGGATCAGGAAGACCACCGCACCGACGATGTAGTTTCCCTGAATGACAAAGTGCCCGAATGACTCGATGATCTGGCCCGCGTAACCGTTGCCCAAAATCTGGCGGGTCGAACAGATGTTCAGCGCCAACCGGAACAACGTCAGCGTCAGCAGCATCGTGGGAAACCCGGAGAATTCCGGCGGATCCTTCACGTACAGAATCGCCAGGAGCACGAGCAACGAAAGCCCGATGCTCAAGGCCAGCAGCGCATCGATCAGGAATGGCGGAACCGGTACAACCAGCATCAACACCGTGCCGAAGAGGCCGCCCGCGAGCAGCAAATCGGCGCGTTTAAAAATCTGGGCGACAAAATTGGGCGAAGAGGGGGGCGTGGGCATGGCTTAGGCGGCGGCTTCGAACCGGCGGGATTTCAAACGGTGGAAATAGTAACGATGCGTGCGGTAAACGACCGCGAGAATCGACGCGACCGCTTGGTAAAGTTCGCTGGGAATCGGTTCGCCGACCTGTCCGAGGGCAAACAGCATGCGGGCGACGGGCTTGTTTTCCACCATCGGAACTCCGTTTTCCGCAGCGAGCGCCTTGATGCGTTGCGCAAAACGATTTTCGCCTTTCGCGAGCACGACCGGCGCGTGATCACGTCCGCGCTCATACCGTAATGCGACCGCATAGTGGGTCGGATTCGTGAGGACGACGTCGGCCGTGGCCACCGCAGCGAGCATTTGCTTTTGCATGAGGCGGCGACCGAGGCGCCGTTGCGCACCCTTCATCAGGCCACTCCCCTCGGAATTCTTCCGCTCATCCTTGATTTCCTGCTTGGTCATCATGAGGTCGTGGGAAGTTTTGAAGCGTTCGTAACTGTAGCCGATGGCCGCGATGACGCCGAGTGACAGCAGCAAGCGGCCAAAAAATTCCTGGGTGGCGCGCTGCAAGAATTGCGCAAGATAAGCCACTTCGATCGGCGCGGAAAACAGCGGATCCATCGCGAGTTTTTTCGCCCCGATCCACAACGCCATGCCAATCGCAATCAGTTTCAACAGATCGATGCCGCCGCGAACCAACGATGCCTTGGAGAAAACCCGGCCAAAGCCCGCAACTGGATTGAGCCCTTCAAATTTAAATCCGAGCGCTTCCGGCGACATCCGAAATCCACTCTGCAAGCCGCCGCCCACCACTGCGGCAATCACGCAGGCGAGCAATACGGGACCCAGCCCCTTACCGCTGGCGACCATGACCTCGGCCAACTGCGTTTGAATCGTATCGCGTGAAACGGTTGTCGTCGCGAATCGCGAAAACATCCCGATCGCATATTCCGCCACGGTCCGGGCCGTCGCCTCAGCCGTGAACGCCAGCACGCAAAGCGCCGCGCCCAATAACAGCAACACCTGCAATTCCGGAGATTTCGCGAATTGCCCGCGTTCAGCCGCTTCCGACAGCTTCTTTTCTGAAGCGTTTTCGGTTTTTTGGTCTTGGTCGACGTCGGACATGCGGGAGTCCAGTCAGCAATGCCGATGCCAAAAACCGATGGTGCGACGCTAAAAATTAACTTCCAACAACTTCCGGGTTTATGAGCGATCCCAACTTCAGAATTTGAATCACCAGCCGACAAGATCCGTCTTCGTCAGGAAATTTTTGCCGCCAAGAAATTTCCGCCGTAACGACAGATTTGCGTATCACTGGATTTTCAAACGAGGTTCGATCCGCGCGCTGCCTACGCAGTTTGCTTTTTATCCAACAGGGCGCGCAGATTACGGCCGACGTCGTCGAGGGCGTATGGTTTTTGAATAAAGTTATTCTGGCCCAAGCCTTGCAGTTCCAAACGGGCTTCGCGGGTGAGATTGCCGCTCAAGATCAGGACTTTGATGTCGGGCCGGCCCATGCGGATTACCTTGAAAACATCCACGCCATTGGCGCCGGGCATGTTCAGGTCGAGCAGCACCGCGTCGACGGGATTGGACGGCTGGCCCAAATACTCGATCGCATCGAGACCATTGGCCGCAGTGACCACCCGATAACCTTTCGAAACGAGCGTGGCTTCCAACAGGTGGCGCAGCGAAATCTCGTCATCCACCACGAGCACCGTTTCAGTTCCGCCGGGGAACTCGCCGCCGGTAATGAGCGCGGGCATCGAAATAATTTCCTCCGCCAGCGGAAGGCCAGCCATGAAGGTGCTGCCCACCCCCGGGGTACTTTCGACGTCGATAAATCCCTTGTGGCTGGTGACGATGCCATAAACTACCGCGAGACCGAGACCCGTGCCCTGCGAGCCGGGCTTCGTCGTGAAAAAAGGCTCGAACAAACGGGCGCGGACATCCGGCGTAATGCCGGTGCCCGTATCCGAAACCCGAAGACACGCGTAACTTTTGCGGGCGTCAACCCCGGCAATGTTCGCCAGGTCGGCGCCGTGTCGCAATTCCGTGCTGACACTGATCGTACCGCCGGAGGGCATCGCATCGCGCGCGTTCACGCAGAGGTTGAGCAAAATCTGCTGCACCTGATTCTGGTCCGCGAGCAATGGCGGAAGTTTGTCCGCGAGGCGTACGTTAAACGCCACGGTGCGGGGAAATGTTTCCGCGAGCAAGGCCACGAGATCGCGCACGTGCTGGTTCAAATCGAACGGCGCATAGCGAACCTCATTCTTCCGGCTAAACGTCAGAATCTGGCGAACCAAGCCGCTGGCGCGCTGGGCCGCCCGATGAATTTCCTGCAGGCTCTTGCGGACCTGCGCGGCATCCGCGTTGTGCACCAGGCAAAATTCGGCGTAGCCGTTGATGATCGCGAGCAGGTTGTTAAAGTCATGGGCGATACCACCGGCGAGCGTGCCGAGGCTTTCCATCTTCTGGGCCTGACGCAGATCCTGCTCGAGGCGCTTGCGCTCGGTGACGTCTTCACGGAGGCAAAGCAAATTCGTCAAATCACCGGTGGGACCGCGGAGACTCGATACCTGCACCGATTCCCAAACTTGGCGGCCATCCGGGCCGTGGCTGACGAGTTCGCCGCGCCATTCGCGAAAGGCGCGCACTTCCGCGAGCATCGCCTGGTAGGAAACGTCGTCGGGATGCCCGTCGCGCAGGACGTCGGTGTTGCGATCGAGAATATCCTCAAGCGTGCGACCCGAGGCCTCGGTATATTTCGGATTAACGTATTGCACACGCCCGTCGGCGTCGGTGATCACAATTGCCACGGGTGACTGTTCAACCGCCCGGGAAAGCTTGAGGTACTGTTCCTCGGCGAGCCGCTGCTTGGTGATATCGCGGCCGACGGAGCGCAGGCCAAAAATCAGGCCCGTCTTGTCGCGCAGCGGGGTTTTTTCCCACGCAAACCAACGCCAGCCCTGCGGTGTATCGCAGCGATGTTCGCGCACCGCCCGGTGTGGCGGCCGCGCAAGTTCCGACATCACCGCGGCGAGCGATACCGCGTCGTCGTCGGGAATGATCTCGTTGATCTGCGTGCCGGTCCATTCGGCGGCGGCGCGGCCAAATTTGCGGGCGAAAGCCTGATTCACCGCCAGCAGCCGGCCCTCCGGATCGCGACAATACGCGGGATCGGCACTGTTGGCCCAAGGACCGAGCCACGCGTCAAATGATAATAGCGAATGCGCCGCGTCCATTGGAACGCTGGGGAAAGTGGAGGACATTGTTAAAAAAATAATCGGTTGTTCCGCGCCAGACTTTAACGCTGTCGCGCACGGGCGGACGGGCGACGCGGGAGGCGACGCGTCACAAAATCAATTCCCGTCCGCGAGAAGTGGCGCGGTCGGAATTCCCTCCTCACGCCACAAACCGCGCCTTGGTTCCTGTCGTGGAGCGAACGTAAGCCGGCACCAATTGCGCCGTACGCCGACGGGCCTGATCGGTGCGCCTGATCTCCGCGTTGAATTCATCCATTCTGTCCTGCAGCAGTGCCGCGTGGAGCGAATTGCGTTCCACCACCGCCATAACCTCAGTGCGAAATTCATTTACGCCGGGCTCCCCGGCCAATTCAACCAGCCGGCGGACGATTGGATCGGTGCTTTTGCGGACCTCCAGCGCAAGATCGAACGACCCGGCGCGCAAGTGCATGCCTTCGCGGTCGACCAGTTCGTTGAGGGCCACGAGCAAACGGGCGGCACATTGAACGGGAGTTTCCATTTCAGGCAGCTCCCTGTACGGCCTCGGCTGCTTGCAACGCGCCCTGTTTGCCGAGCATTTCGGCCCAGCCCGAGCGAAGGTCACCGATCATTTTCTCCACCTCAATCACCGGGCCGACTTGCTTGCGAAGGTTGGCTTCAAAAAGGCGGCGATTGTAGTAGTCGTACAAACTATTCAGCGACTTCGCCACCTCACCACCGGCCTCGAAATTCAAGCCTCCCTGAAGCTCTGCGACAATGGCCTGCGCTTTCAGCAGCTGTTGATTTACCACTTCAAGGCGTTTGCGATCGAATTCCGGCCGACCCAGCGCGTCCCGGGCAATGGCAAGGGCCTTGAGCGCCCCATCATAGAGCATCAGTACGAGCTGCCCGGGGCTGGCGGTAAGCACCGCATTCGAGCGGTAAGTGCGGGCGTAACCCTGGGCGAGCATGGCAGTGCTCAACTGAGGTCTTCCGACAGGTCAGGCGAATTGACGATGGCCTTGCTGATCGCGCGGATGATGCCGTCGGACGGATAAGAAGGATCAGCCGCCAGTGCCTTGGCGCGCTCCACTACTTCGGGGCGAATCTCAGGCACTTGCTGAAGGTTGCTGCGCAAAGCCGAGGCTTTGTCGATATGGATCTGATCGATCGGGCGACTCTTGGCGGGTGCCGTCGACGCAGGTAAAGCCGCCGCAATCGCCACTTGACGGGCGTTCGCGGAAGCCGAGGAGGAGGAAGATGAAGCGGAATGTATCATAGTGCAGAACGGGGAACGGTCAGCCGCTGACGGAAACAGATACAGGGAACGCCGTTGGTTGGATAATGATATTTATCGGCCGAAATAAACCGGACTTTAACAAAATTCTTCCAACAAAATCAACGGGGCGGCAAAGTGTTAAAAGTAGCCGCTGCGACGTAAGCCGCGAACTTCCCCGGACTTTGTAAACCGGCATGGCTGGCATCGATGGGAATGCCCGATGGATCAGCCGCACCGTAATAATGGCGGACGCTGTTACCCACCGCCGCGTCGTCGGCTGAAAAAATCTGGTCGAAACTCCACAACAGGCGCGTTTGCTCAACCGTCGCGAGCTTTGAGCGAATACCCAGCACGAGCGGCCGGTAACCTTGGTAAGACGTCACGTCGATAAAAAGCACTGCGTCGGCCGCATATTGCCGTCCGAGAGTCGTGAGAAAATCATGTGGCAACGCTCCGACCGACGAAAACGCCGGCGAGCCAAAATCCCGCCTGCAATCGTCCCGTGAGAAACGCACTACTTCAAAACGCATCTGTTTTTGCAGTTCGGTGGCGAAGATCTCCTCGATCGATGCTGCCGTTTCCGGCGGCACGATCGTACCACCATAAACCGGAAGCAAAAGGACCCGGTGCAAATTAACCGGCAGACGGGTCTCGCCAGTGAAATTGGTCGGCGTGAAAAATTCCTTGGCCTTCGCTTTATGCGATAAAGCCCACGGCGACGACTCGCAACCGGCCAGGGCCAAAAAGAGTGCTCCCCACAGCGCACGGACGAAAATTCGCCGGCACTGGATTGAAAATGTATTCCTCATTACTTGGTGGTGGACGTGGACGACGGGAACGCACTGGTTAACGCCGCTGATTGAGTCTTGAGCGTGGACTGGGCGTCTTCCATCGCAATAAAACTATTCGTCAATATCTGGCGCTGTTGATCGAGCCGCCGCTGGATCGCCGCGATCTGGGTATCTATATCGCTATTCGTCTTGGTCAACTGGGCTTGCTCATCGCTATTTTGGCCGCTGATCTTCGTCAAAAATGTCTGCATCTGCGCCACGAGACCCGTGCCGGAAGCTTGGAAATAGGCCGCTACGTCGCCCGCCTTGCTCTGCAGAGCTGCGGTCAGTTTCGAACCGTCTTGGATTGCGAGCTGGCTCGTCCCAGAGGTGAAATCAATCCCCAGGTTATCCAGCCGGCTGATCGTGCCCGACAGGCCGGCGACGGCGCCAAACGCGATGGTCCGAAGAGAGTCAGCCCAGCTTTGAACTTCCCGGTCATTAGACAATATCGAGGTGGTCACCTTTCCATCCACCGTGGTGCTGACCTTGGTCTGGGCGTCGATGTAAGTCTGAACGGCATTATATGAGGAGATGAAACTATCGATCGCACTGTGCATGGACGTGGTATTGCCACTCACGTTGATCGTTTGGGTGGACGCGCTGTCAACCGTGACACTCAAACCCGTGACCCCATGCACCGTCGAGTCCAGGGTGTTGCTCGCGCTGATCTGAGTGGGTCCGCCATTGAGCGAAAACTGTGCGTTCTTCCCGTGCACAAGCGACGCGGAAGTGGACAATCCAAGGGCATCCATCAATCCGCCGGAGGCCTCGCTGACCGCAATGCCGGTATCGCCGGTGGCGGCATTGGCAATTACGACGCGATCGGCCACACCATCGTAACTGGCCGTCACGCCTGCGCCAGATTGGTTGATGCGTTGCAACACGGCGCTCAGCGAATCGGTATTCACATTGTACGCGACGCTCACGCCGTTGACCGTAAACGAACCGTTGCCCGAACCGTCGACCGCGGTGATCGGTGTCTTCATTCTCGAATTAGCGAGCGTCGCGTACTGGTTGGTCGTGCCCAAAGTGCCGCTGCCGGTGATCGTTGCCGTCCCATTGTTCGCCAGATGCAACGCCGTTAAAAAATTACTCGTATCATTCGCCGCCCCGAGGACGATTTCACTGCTGCTGGTAAGAGTGATCTTGTCGGTTATATGATTATAGCTCGCCGTTACCGCACCGCTCGTTGCGGTGGAAATGGCCGCGAATACTTGACTCAGCGAATCGGTCGCGTTGACCGTCACTTTTTGACCGTTCACGCTAAACGTGCCGGCCGTGACGGCCATGGATATTGGAAGACTGGCAACCGTGAGGCCTGAAACCACATCGGTGGCACTCATCGGCTGGCCGATATTCGATGTGCCGTTGCGTTGGGCCATGGTCGCCAATTGGGAAACCGCAATCGTGTAGCTGCCGGAAGATGTGCCCGGAGCTGCGGTCATACCCCACGTTGATCCACTCGTGGTCGAAGTCGCTAGACGGCTGGTAAAAAGTGTGGGCGAATTGAGCGCGGTGACCGCAGTCTGGAGAGCGGTTACGTTGGTCGTCAGGTCGTTGAGTGCCGCGTTCGTATTAATGTTCGTGACCTTCTGCGCGTTGAGCGTGTTGATCGGTGCATTTTGCACCGCCATGATTTGGTTGATGAATGTCTTCCAATCGAAGCCGGAAACGAGTCCTGAGAGTGATAAGTCCATGTGGGTAGGCGTAGTGAGCCACACCCTCTATCGACACCGTACTCAACCGGTTTAGTCGTTTCGGCGAAAAGTGTGATTTTATTTTGAAAAAGAAAGGCCGACGGAGTCGTTCCGCTGAAATTGTAGGTGGCGCGCTCGCCGCGCTACGTGGCGCGGCAAGCGCGCCACCTACGCGATCAGGCTGAAATCCAAATGGGCGATTCTACTGCGGGCTCATTAGCCGGAATGCTCCTGTGGATAGTTTCGCTTAAAAGGTGACGATGCCGGTTGAGGTAGGGCGCTTTATCCTTAAAGCGCCGTTCAGGGTTCTCGACCACAAGAGTTACGTTTGCAAACCTGCTGACGCGGCGGGTTAAGCCAAAAGCTGCAATCGGAGTGGCCCACGAAACACGAATGACACGAAAAGAAGCGGTTCCGGGAAAAATCAATCCGGTTTTTATCTCACCAAACGGTGGACTGAATAGGACCATGAATCGCGGCGCATCCGTCTGATTTTC
>JAYVMJ010000465.1:0-12487 GCA_043759025.1 Verrucomicrobiota bacterium
GCCGAGGGGATCGGGTTTGTCGCAGGCGCTCGCCAGCAGGGGATCACGCCGCAGTTCCGTGTGATCGTTGAGGTCTTCATAGCCCAACCCCATCGCGTATTGTTGTGGGCTTGTGTGACTGTAAAGTAGCGGCGTTATTTCCCCACTGCGTTCCCTCTCTAATCTGCACAACTGTGTATACCCTCGGCATTGATTACGGCACCAACTCGGTGCGCGCCCTCGTGGTTCGCTGCGCCGACGGCGCGGAACTGGGCAGCAGCTCCGTCAACTACCCGTCCGGCGCGCAAGGCATCCTGCTCGACGCCCGCGACCACCATCTCGCCCGGCAACATCCGGCCGATTATCTCTTCGGCTTGGAGAAAAGCGTTCGCCTCGCCCTCGCCGCCGCCAAAAAAACCCGCGGGTTCGACGCCAAAAAAATCGTCGGCCTCGGCGTCGACACGACCGGCTCCAGCCCCATTCCCGTTGACGCGCACAACGTCCCGCTCGCTTCCTCGAAAAAGTGGGCAAAAAATCTTGAGGCGCAGTGCTGGCTGTGGAAGGACCACACGAGCTGGCGCGAGGCCGCCAAGATCACCGAAACCGCCGCGAAGCATCGCCCGCAATTCATCGCCAAGTGCGGTAACACTTACTCATCCGAGTGGTTCTGGTCCAAGCTCTGGCATTGTCACAATGTCGCGCCCAAGGTTTTCGCGGCTGCTTATTCGTGGGTCGAATTGTGCGACTGGGTGCCATCCGTCCTCGCAGGGATCACCGATCCCAAACAGATCAAGCGCGGCATCTGCGCCGCCGGTCACAAGGCGCTTTATTCCGATAGTTGGGGCGGCTTGCCCGACAAGGAGTTTCTCGCGCTGCTCGATCCGGCCCTCGCCGAATTGCGCGAACGCCTTTACGTCAAAGCCTACGATGCGACTGAACCCGCCGGCTCACTGAGCGCAGAGTGGGCGAAAAAACTCGGGCTGCCCGCCGGCATTCCCATCGCGATCGGCGAGTTCGACGTGCACTACGGCGCGATTGGTTGCGGGGTCGCCGAAGGAACGTTGGTCAAGGTGATTGGCACTTCCACCTGCGACTGTGGTGTTGTTTCCATGAGCAAACAGGTCGCCGATATTCCCGGTATCTGCGGCATCGTCCCCGGTGCCATTCTGCCGGGATTCTACGGCATCGAGGCGGGCCAATCCGCCGTCGGCGATATTTTCAAGTGGTGGGTCGAGGTCGTTTGCGAAGGCAACGCCGCCCGCCATGCGCGACTCACGGCAGAAGTCGCCACACAGCAACCCGGCGCCAGCGGCTTGCTCGCGCTCGATTGGCAAAACGGCAACCGCACCATTCTCGTCGATCCGCTCCTCACCGGCGCGATCATCGGCTTTACCTTGCACACAACGCAGGCGGAAATTTATCGCGCGCTCATCGAGGCCACGGCGTTTGGCGCCCGCGCCATCATCGAACGCATCCGGGAATACGGCGTGCCCATCGACCGCGTCGTCTGCGCCGGCGGCATCGCGGAGAAGAATCCGTTGCTCATGCAGATCTACGCGGACGTCACCGGTTGCACGATGTTGGTGTCCGGTTCCAGTCAGGCCTGCGCGCTGGGCTCAGCCGTTTCCGCCGCCGTGCTCGCGGGGGCCCATCCCGATTTTGCCACCGCGCAGCGCAAGATGACTTCGCTGAAAAAAATCGCGTACAAACCGAAACCCGCGGCGCAGAAAACGTACAATCAGCTCTACGCCCTCTATCGCCAGCTCCACGATTCCCTCGGCGGCCTGAACAAATCCGCCGATCTCTCGCGGGTCATGAAAGACCTGCTATTTCTGAAAAGGTAGGGCGCGTTATCCCTAACGCGCCGCGCGGCGGATTAAGGATAATCCGCCCTACCCACCAGGCCCAACCGTCCCCCAAATTCCCCATGAAAATTCCCGCACCAACCCTCTTCCTCGCCCGAAGCCTGAGCCTGCTCGCGTTGTACTTCGCGTCCGCGTCGATCACCCGCGCGGTCGAGCCGTCCGCCACCGCCACGGTCACCATTCGCGCCGACCAGCCGGGTCCGGTCATCAACCCCAACATTTACGGCCAGTTCGCCGAGCATCTGGGCACCTGCATCTATGGCGGTATCTGGGTGGGCGAGGACTCGCCGATCCCCAACACACGCGGCATGCGCAATGACGTGATTGCCGCGCTCAAGGCCCTGCACGTTCCCGTCGTGCGCTGGCCGGGCGGTTGCTTTGCCGACGAATATCATTGGCGGGACGGCATCGGACCGAAGGAGAAACGGCCGTCCATGATCAACACGCATTGGGGTGGCGTCGTGGAAAATAATCATTTCGGCACCCACGAGTTTCTCGATTTTTGCGAGCTCATCGGCGCCGAGCCGTACGTCTGCCTCAATGTCGGCAGCGGCACCGTGCAGGAAGCAATGGAATGGGTCGAATATATGACGTCCGACGCCAACTCGCCGATGGCCAACCTGCGCCGCGCCAACGGCCGCGACAAGCCCTGGAAAATTAAATACGTCGCCGTCGGCAACGAGAGCTGGGGCTGCGGTGGCAATATGCGCCCCGAGTACTATGCGGACGAATACCGCCGCTATAACACCTTCGTCAAAAATTATGCGGACAACAAAATCTACCGCGTCGCCGGCGGCCCGAGTGGCGACGACTATGCGTGGACCGAAGCGCTCATGGCCAACGCCAGCAAACAAATGGACGGTCTATCGCTGCACAACTACACGCTGCCGACCGGCAATTGGAAAACCAAGGGCTCTGCGACGGATTTCGATGAAGGCGCCTGGTTCTCCACCATTGAGCAGACGCTCCACATGGAGGATCTCCTGACGAAACATTCCGCGATCATGGACAAATACGATCCGAGCAAACGGGTTGGCCTCGTCGTCGACGAATGGGGCACTTGGTACGATCCGACTCCCGGCAGCAATCCGGGTTTTCTCCAACAGCAAAACACCCTGCGCGACGCCATCATTGCCGGCCTGAATCTCGATCTCTTTCAGCATCACGCCGATCGCGTGACCATGGCGAACATCGCCCAAATGATCAACGTGCTCCAGGCCATGATCCTGACCGACAAGGACAAGATGGTGCTTACGCCGACGTACCATGTCTTCGAAATGTACAAGGTCCATCAAGGCGCGACCTCCCTGCCCGTCGCCCTTTCGACGCCTGATTATGTTTTCGGCAAGGATAAGGTTGCAGCCGTCAGTGCCGCCGCTTCCCGCGACCAGGCCGGCAAGGTTCATCTCTCGCTCGTCAACGCCAACCCGAATTCCGCGATCATCGTCGCGTGCACGCTCGCCGGTCTCACTGTGAAATCGGCGACGGGACGCGTCCTCACTTCCCCGGCGATGCAGGATCACAACACCTTCGCCGCGCCGGACGTCGTGAAGCCTGAGCCGTTCAACGGCGCAAAAATCGAAGCGAACGGCCAGCTCACCGTCACATTGCCCTCGAAATCCGTCGTCGTGCTCACGCTCGAATAAACAAAGCAAACTTCGGGTAGCGGCGGGCGTCCCGCCTGCCGTCTGGAGCGCTGACAACAGGCGGGGACGCCTGTTGCTGCACTGCGACCCATCACCCAATCAAATTTCCTGACCATTAATTTTATTTCAATCATCATTCCATGAAACTCGCTCCTTCTGAAATCTGGTTCGTCTGCGGTTCGCAGCACCTCTACGGTCCCGGCCCGCTCAAGCAGGTCGCCAACAACGCCCGCGAAGTCGCCGCAGCGCTCGACAAATCGAAACACGTTCCGGTCAGCATCGTCTTCAAGGCGCTGCTCACGACGCCCGACGAAATCACGCAGCTCTTTCTCGACGCCAACTCGGACCCGAAGTGCGCCGGTCTCATTTTGTGGATGCACACATTTTCCCCGTCGAAAATGTGGATTCGCGGCCTCACCTCGTTGAAAAAACCGTTCTGTCATCTGCACACGCAGTTCAATCGCGACCTGCCGTGGAACACGATCGACATGGATTTCATGAACCTGAATCAGGCCGCCCACGGCGACCGTGAAGCCGGGTTCATCCACACGCGCCTCCGTCTTGAACGCAAGGTGGTCGTCGGCCACTGGAGCGATGACGAAGTCCAGCAGCGCGTCGGCGCCTGGACCCGCGTCGCTCGCGCGTGGCACGACTGGCAGGGCGCCCGATTCGCCCGCTTCGGCGACAACATGCGCCAGGTCGCCGTGACCGAAGGCGACAAGGTTGCCGCTGAAATTCGCTTCGGTTTCGCCACGAACGGTTACGGCATGGGCGATCTCGCCGCGCGCGTGAAAGCCGTCAGCGCCAAGGCCATCGACGCACTTTGCGCCGAATACGAAAGCTCCTACGGCGTCGCGAAGGAATTGCGCAAAGGCGGCGCACGCCACGAATCGCTGCGCGAAGGCGCCCAGGCGGAACTCGGTATCCGGGCGTTCTTGGAGGAAGGAGATTTTAAGGGTTTCACGACCACGTTCGAGGATTTGCACGGTCTGACCCAACTTCCCGGACTCGCCTGCCAGCGACTCATGGCCGACGGCTACGGTTTCGGCGCGGAGGGCGATTGGAAAACCGCCGCCTTGCTCCGCGCGATGAAAGTTATCGGCGACGGACTGCCTGGCGGCACGTCGTTCATGGAAGACTACACTTACCACTTGTCGCCGAAAGGTCACCAAGTGCTGGGTTCGCACATGTTGGAAATCTGCCCGACCATCGCGGCGACCAAGCCGTCACTCCAGATTCATCCGCTCGGCATCGGCGGCAAAGCCGATCCCGTGCGCCTCGTCTTCGACGCGCCCGCCGGTCCGGCGCTCAATGCGTCGCTCGTCGACATGGGCAGCCGCTTCCGCCTGATCGTCAACGAGGTCAAAGCGGTTAAAACCCCGAAGTTGCCTAAGCTGCCGGTCGCCCGCGCCGTCTGGGAATGCAAACCCGACTTCAAGACGGCCTGCGCCGCGTGGATCTATGCCGGTGGCGCCCACCACACGGGTTACAGCTACTCGGTCACCACGGAGCATCTGGAAGATTTCGCCGCAATCGCCGGGATCGAGCTCGCGGTCATCGACGGCGACACGAATCTGCGGGAATTCAAGACCCAGCTCCGGCAAAACGACCTTTACTACGCACTCGCGCAAGGCTTGCGGGTCTGATTCACGTAAGGATCACTATTACTCCATGAAAACATCCCCCCTGCTCAGCCTTTGCCTTGCCGCCTCGATCACCCTTGTCTCCGCCTGCAGTAAACAGGCCGCACCTGCCGCTGGCAACGCGGCGGCGGCCCCCGCACCGGACAAGATCAAAATCGGTTACCTCGTCAAACAGCCCGAGGAGCCGTGGTTCCAATATGAATGGAAAGGCGCGGACAAGGCCGCCGCGCAATACGGTTTCGAGCTGATCAAGCAGGGTGTGCAGGACGGTGAAAAGGTCATGGCGATGATCGACAATCTCGCCGTCGCCGGCGCGCAGGGATTTGTCATCTGCACGCCCGACGTCCGCCTCGGGCCCGCCATCATGGCGCGCGCCAAACAGCACAACTTGAAAGTCGTGATCGTGGACGACCAATTCATCAAGGACGGCAAATTCATGACCGAAGTCCCGTACGTCGGGATGTCGGCCACGCGCATCGGTACCAAGCAGGGCGAAACGCTCGCAGCCGAAATGAAGAAACGCGGTTGGACGCCCGCCGACACCGCCGTGTGCGCGATCACGTTTGAAGAACTCGACACCGCTCGCCAACGTACCGACAGCTCCATCGCCGCCTTGGAGGCCGCCGGCATGCCCGCCGATCGCATTTTCAAGGGCGCTCAGAAATCGACGGACATCCCCGGAAGTTTTGACGCGGCCAATGTCCTGCTCACCCAGCATTCCGAGGTTAAGCACTGGCTGATTCTCGGCATGAACGACAGTGCGGTGCTCGGCGCAGTCCGCGCCGTCGAAGCACGCGGCTTCACCGCCGACACCGCCGTTGGCGTGGGAATTAACGGCACGGATTGCATCGACGAACTGCGCAAAGCGAAACCCACGCCGTTCTTCGGCTCGATGCTGGCTTCCGCGCCGGCCGAAGGGTTTCAATCCACCGAGATGCTCTACAAATGGATCAAGGACGGCTCGAAGCCCCCGCTCGACACGCGCTCTGAAGGCATGCTGATCACCCGGGAAAACTTCGAGCAGGTGTTGAAGAAAGAAGGCATCATCGAATGATCGGTGAATATGCCGCGCGACTTTCAAATTGGAGCCGCAGCGACCCCGCTGCGGTCTTCGAGCGAAACCCGGCGAGGTCGCCGTGTCTCCAGTAGACTTCCGTGACTACCCTCTCGCAGCCGTATCTCGTTTTCGACGAAGTCACCAAGGTTTATCCGGGCGTCACGGCTCTTGGTGGCGTCAGTTTTGGAGTGAACGTCAGCTCGATCCACGCCCTGATGGGCGAGAACGGCGCGGGCAAATCCACGTTGCTGAAAGCGCTCAGCGGCTCGCACGCCCCCACGACCGGCCAGTTTCTCATCGACGGGAAGGCGCAGGTTTTCAACTCCACCGCCGACGCCATGGCGGCCGGCGTGGCAGTGATTTATCAGGAATTGCACCTGATTCCCGAGATGACCGTCGCGGAAAATATTTATCTCGGCCATCTGCCCACCAGCCGCGGGATCGTGAATCGCAAAGTGCTGCGCGAGCAAGCCACCGCGCAATTGCGGCGTCTCGGCGAAGCCATCGACCCGGACATGAAACTCGCGCATCTTCCCATCGGCCAGCGCCAGATGGTCGAGATTGCCAAGGCGCTCAGTCGCGGCGCCAAGGTTATCGCGTTCGACGAACCCACCAGCAGTCTTTCCGCCCGCGAGATCGACAAACTGTTTAACGTCATCCGCGAACTGCGCACGCAGGGTTGCGTGATCCTGTACGTGACGCATCGCATGGAGGAAATTTTCAAACTCTGCGACGCCTGCACGGTTCTGCGCGATGGCCGTCATGTACGCACGTATGAGACTTTGGAAAAGGTCGCGCCCGCGCTGCTCGTGCAGGACATGGTCGGTCGCGATATCGCCGACGTCTTTGGTTATTCGAACCGCCCGCACGGTGCCGTGGCGCTCGAGGTCACCGGCGTGGAAGGACGCGGCGTGACCGCGCCGGTTTCGCTCGAGGTTGCGCAAGGGGAAATCCTCGGCTTATTCGGTCTCGTCGGCGCCGGGCGCACGGAATTGCTCAAACTTCTTTTCGGGGCCGAACCCATGACTGCAGGCAGCGTGAAAGTCCATGGCGAGAACGTGACGCTGCGGAGTCCGCGCGATGCGATCGCCGCTGGTCTCGTTTATTGCACCGAGGATCGGAAGAAGGAAGGCATTGTACCGATCCTTTCCGTGATGGAAAACTGCAACATGAGCGCACGCAAAGCGCACGTTCGTTTCGGCGGCATCATCAACGATCGCTGGGAAAACGCCAACGCGCGGAAACAAATTGAGTCGCTCAACGTCAAGACGCCCACGCCGCACCAGTTGATCAAACACCTCTCGGGCGGCAACCAGCAGAAAGTTATCCTCGGCCGCTGGCTCTCCACCAAAATCCGCGTGTTGCTGCTCGATGAACCGACGCGCGGCATCGACATCGGCGCGAAGAGTGAAATTTATCAGATCATCTTCCGCCTGGCCCGTGAAGGCACCGGCATCATCGTCGTTTCCAGCGATCTCCCGGAAGTCCTCGGCCTCGCCGATCGCATCGCCGTGCTGCGCGAGGGCGCAATTTCGGCCGTCATCAACCGCGCCGAAGCCACGCCGGAGCGTGTGCTTGCCCAAGCGCTGCCACTCGAAAAAAGCTCCGCCGCCTGACCCATGAGTTCACCTTCCGGAAAATCCCCCTCGCCTTTTATTGCGTTGCTCGACCGCGCCGGCATGCAGCTCATTTTGGGAGCGCTGATCATCGTCTGCTGGCTCACCGTGCAGAATTTCGGCTCGCCCGAAAACATCATGAACCTGCTGCTGCAGGTGACGACAGTGGGAATCGTGGCGACGACGATGCTCTTCTGTCTCGCGTCAGGTAATTTTGATCTTTCGGTTGGCACGCTCATTCCCGCCGGCGGCGTCCTTTGTGCGCTGGTGCTGCGCCATGGTGGCAATATCGTGCTCGCCACCGCCACTGCGTTGGCGTTCGGCGCGGTGGTTGGATTGATCAACGGCGTGGTCGTCGCCCGCTTCAAAATCAACGCCCTCATCACAACCCTCTCCACGATGATGATGGTGCGCGGGGCCGCGTTTGTCTTTGCCGACGGCAAATCGATCGGCATCGCCAACGAGACAATGCTCAATCTCGCCAACTCGGCGTTCCCCGTGATTCACAATCGCTCCGGCGGAATTCTTTTTCAGATCACGCTGCCGGTCTGGATCTGCCTGGGGTTGTTTGCGCTCTTCGGATTTATCCTGCAACGCACCACCTTCGGTCGCAACACGCTCGCCATCGGCGGCAACGAGGAAGCCGCTCGCCTCGCGGGCGTGAACGTCAATTTCGTCAAGATCACCATCTTCACCATTCAGGGTGTCGTTGCGTCGCTCGCGGGTGTGCTGCTCGCCGCGCGCCTCGGCATCGGCGACCCGAAAACCGCGCAAGGCAGCGAACTCTCCATCATCTCGGCATGCGTTCTCGGCGGCGTGTCGTTGAGCGGCGGCATCGGCCGCATGAGCTACGTCATCGCGGGCGTTTTCATCATGGGCATCGTCGAAAACGCGATGAACCTCCTCAACATCGACTCCTTCTATCAATACATCGTGCGCGGCGCCATTTTGCTCGGTGCCGTGATGCTCGACCAGCTCAAGCAGCGACGCTGAGCCCATCCTAAAATTTGCCCGCGAAACACGCGAAAGAGCCCTTTCGATTATACAAACAAGTAATCTGCTCGTTCCTATTTCGCGTTTTTCGTGTGTTTCGTGGGCGACCTCTGAATCAAATCTAAAAATTCCCCCATGCTCCAGCGCGACTCCCTCATTGCCACCATCCCCAAAAGTGCTTCACCTTTCCGGTGAATGCCGCGCTCCCCGAATTTCGCATTTTTAGATCGTTACGATCCGCTCTTGCTGGAATTGGCCGCTAACGCGGAGCGCTTCTGTTTTTCCGATCCAAGCATTTGTCTCATCCGGCTCCGCCAGCTGACGGAGTCGATGGCACTGCAAGTAGTCGCTGCACTGGGCGATTTCCCCGCCGAACAACAACACCGCGATCTCTCTGACGCCATCCGCCTGCTCGAATCGAAGAGTGCGATGGGGCTCGATACGGCGCAGGTGTTTCATCATCTCCGAAAAGTCGGCAATCGAGCGGTGCATGAAAATCATGGTACCCGCGGCGATGCCCTTCACGCACTGCGTTTCGCCCAACGCGCCGCGGTTTGGTTTCACCGCACCCTCACCGATCCAAAGTTTAAGAATCCTCTTTTCATCCCACCGCCAACGCCCACCCAAGCCAGCCCAACCTTGACCGATGAGTTGAAAGAACTTCGCGATCAACTGGCCCAACTGCAGGCCACGGCAGCTACCGCCGCCACGACCGCCGCTGAAGAAAAAGCTCTCCGCGAAGCCGCCGAAAATCAGGCGCGCCAAGCTTACGCTGACCTCGAAGCAGCGATGAGCCTCGCCGAGGAAGCTGAGAAAAAACTTCAAGGCGATCAGTCGCGCTTCCTGCTCAAACTCGAAACCGCGCCAACCCCGGCCGCCGCCGTCGTCGACACCACCGTCCAGCAAGCCCAGCAAGCCAACACCGCCCTCGCCGAAGAGCTCGACGAATCCCAAACCCGCCTCCTCATCGACGGTCAACTACGCGCCGCCGGCTGGGAAGCCGACACAGCCGAGCTGCGCTACGCGAAGGGAGCACGACCTGAAGCCCATCATTTTCGCGCTATTGCGGAATGGCCCACGTCGTCGGGTCCCGTCGATTACGCGCTGTTCCACGGCAAAATACTGCTCGGTCTCATCGAAGCGAAACGCCAGTCCAAGGACGTCCCGAGTGTGCTTGCCCAAACCAAGCGCTACTCGCGCGACTTTAAGCTCAGCGGTGCCGGGGACTATGCCATCGGCGCCCCGTGGGATGATCACCACGCACCATTCCTCTTTGCTACCAACGGCCGGCCCTACCTTCAGCAACTGCGCACGGCCAGCGGCATCTGGTTCTGGGACTCTCGCTCGAAAACTAATTTGCCTCGACCCCTTAACGGCTGGTATTCGCCGACCGGCCTGCTCGCCGAACTGAACACAAAACGCGGCATCGCCGACGCGGATCTTCACCATACACCCAACGAACTGCCCGGCCTTCGTCCCTACCAGCGTGCCGCGATCGCCAAAACCGAGGAGCGCATCGCCCTCGGCCAGCGTGATCTGCTGCTCGCGATGGCCACCGGCACCGGCAAGACGCGCACGTGCGTCTCTTTGCTCTACCGCCTCATTCGCGCGAAACGTTTCCGGCGCATTCTGTTTCTCGTCGACCGCACCGAGTTGGGCACGCAAGCGAGTGACGCGTTCAGCACCGTGAAACTGGAGAATCTCCAAAGTTTCGCTCAAATCTACAACGTCAAGGAAATCGCCGAAGCGCGGCCCGACGAGGAAACCCGCGTCCACCTCGCCACGGTGCAAGGCATGGTCAAACGTCTCCTCTATCCTTCCGACACCCAGGAACCCTTTCCCGTCGATACGTACGATTGCATCATCATCGACGAATGCCACCGCGGCTACACGCTCGACCGTGAACTCGCCGAAGACGAAATCGGTTTTCTGGATGAACAGGATTACATCTCCAAATACCGCCGCGTGCTCGAACACTTCGACGCGGTGCGCATCGGCCTGACCGCGACTCCCGCGATTCATACCACGGAGATTTTTGGCAAACCGGTCTTCACCTATAGCTACCGCCAGGCCGTGATCGACGGCTACCTGATCGACCACGAGCCTCCCGTGCGCATCGTCACCGAACTCGCCGAAGACGGCATTCACTGGAGTGCCGGTGAAACCCTGCACTTACTAAACCCGGCCACCGGCGCCATCGATCTGTCGACTGCGCCGGATGAAATCGAAATGGACGTCGAAGCGTTCAACAACCGCGTCATCACCGAGCCATTCAATCGCACCGTATGCACCGAACTCGCCCGGCACATTGATCCGACATTACCCGGCAAGACCCTCATCTTCTGTGCCAATGACGCCCATGCGGACATGGTCGTCGACCTGCTTTCCGAAGCGCTCTCCGCTCGATACGGCGGCGTCCATCACGACACTGTCGCCAAGATCACCGGTAAATCCGACAAACCGAGCCAGCTCATCCGTCGCTACAAAAATGAGCAGCTCCCAAAGATCGGCGTCACCGTCGACTTGCTCACCACCGGCATCGACGTCCCGGCTATCATCAACCTCGTCTTCATCCGCCGCGTTAAGAGCCGCATCCTTTACGAACAAATGCTCGGTCGCGCCACGCGTCTCTGCCCGGATCTCTTCGGCCCCGGCGACGACAAGGAAGTGTTCTACATCTACGACGCCGTCGATCTCTACGCCACGCTCAAGGACTTCACCGACATGAAGCCGGTGGTCAGCGATCCCAAGATCACCCTGCGGGAACTCGTCGACGCGCTGCTCTCCCCATCGGCTACCAATACATCCACTCAGTATTTCCACGACGCCATCGTCGCGCGCCTCCAACGCAAGCGTTCCCTCCTGCGCAAAAACTCCGACGCTCTCGCCTACCGCTGCGGCCACAGCGCCGACGCTTTGGTGAATCAGTTACACGATGGCGGCCCCGCCGCGAGCATCGCGCTCTTCACCGCCAAACCCGCCTTGGCCGACTACATCGACTCGCTCCACAAGCCCGGTTCGCGCGCCGGCATTCCCGTTTCGCATCACCCCGACGACATTCGCCGCGTCGAAACCGGCTACGGGGAGGCCCAGAAACCCGAAGATTACCTCGACAGCTTCGGCGCCTGGTTGAAGGACAACCTCGCCCTCCTGCCCGCACTCATCGTCGTCACGCAGCGCCCGCGCGATCTTACGCGTGCCCAACTCAAGGAACTTGCGCTTGCGCTCGATTCCGCCGGCTTTTCCGAGACCTACCTCCGGACCGCTTGGCGCCAAGCCCGCTCCGAAGACATCGCCGCCGGCATTGTGGGCTACATCCGCGCCCAGTCATTGGGCTCGCCTCTCCTGTCCTACGCCGATCGCGTCGATCGCGCCCTCAAAGTGATCGCTCACGGCAAGACCTACCAATGGACTGCTCCCCAGCGCAAATGGCTCGAGCGCATCGGCAAACAGTTGCACAAGGAAGTCGTCGTCGACCGCGATGCTTTCAACGAAGGTCGCTGGCGCGATACCGGTGGCTTCGACGCCGCCAATCGTATATTTGACGGCAAGCTCGCCTCGCTTCTCGGCGATTTGCAGTCGGAGATCTGGCGCGATTCGGCTTAACCATCCAGTGCGGCAGCAATCTACCACCAACAAGCTTGCCGAAAGGAAGCCTTTCACTTCCTTTTCGATCCAATGCCGACTT
>JAYVMJ010000466.1:0-16316 GCA_043759025.1 Verrucomicrobiota bacterium
CTTTTTCAGGGCCCGTTGGCGGAACAAGTCCGCCGTTTGCTGCAAATGCTGGGATTGGCCGTGAGCGGTGCGCAACCGTTGACGAAGCTGGGGCCTGAAGCCCGCCAGCTCGGTTTCCGGCACGCTCACGATCACCTCAAGGAGAAACACTTCGATACCGTGGGCGAGGCGTTGCTCTGGACACTGGCCAACCGTCTCGGCGCCAATTTCACGCAGGAAATTTGCAACGACTGGGGCAACACGTACTGGATTCTCGCGGAAACAGTGAAAGCGGGTGCCCGCGATGCCGTCGCCAAATTGAACCGGGTTGCCGTTTATTGACGCGCCGAGAATAGCCCGCAGGCGATACCCGCTCCACGGTGGCAAGTCCGCCGTTGCCTGCACTCCGTTTGTCGCTATGCGATAGCATCTGCGATGCCCGATTCCGCCCGTATTTCCCCGACCGTCGATCAGCTCCAAGCCCGCCTGGCCGAAGTGGAGCGTCAACTCGCCGAAGCCGAGGACGCCTTGCGTCAGGGCGAGGCCAACCGGCGCGAGTCCCAGGATTTTTTCGCTAAAACCTTTCAGACCATTCCGGCGCTGATGATCATCACGCGGCTTTCCGACGGGACCATGCTGGAGGCCAACGCCGGTTTCGAACGCGCCTCCGGCTACACCCGCGCCGAGATCATCGGTCGCACCACCACCGAACTCAAACTGTGGGCCGACCTCCGCCAGCGAAATGTATTCGTGGGGCATCTGCGCAAGGACGGCCGCGTGCGGGACTTTGACGGCGTTTTCCGCGACAAGCACGGCAAGATCGTCCATCTGCTGCTCAACGGCGATCTCGTCGAGATCAACGGCACCACCTGCACGCTCACCGTCGGCGTGGATTTCGGCGAACGCCTCCGGCGCGAACAAGTGCAGAACGCGACTTACCAGATTTCCCGCGCCGTCCTGGCGGGCACGGATCTCCCCACGCTGTTTGCAGAATTGCATGGACTCGTGGCGACCCTGATGGCCGCGAAAAACTTCTACGTCGCGCTCCTCAATGCCGACGGAAGTGTGCTCAGTTTCCCGTATTTTGTCGACGAAACCGCCGAGGCGCCTCCCGCCCGACGTCCGGGAACGGGATTGACGGAGTACGTTCTTCAGAGCGGCAAACCACTTCTGACTACCGCTGACGAACTCACCGTCGTACTCCGCGATCACAACCGCTACGCGCCCGTCGGCCAGCCCGCGGCGCTTTGGCTGGGTGCACCGTTGATGATCGACGGCCGGGCCATCGGTGTGATTGCCGTGCAGGATTACCACAATCCGAACTCCTACGGCCCGGAGGAGAAACGCCTGCTGATGTTTGTCGCCGATCAGGCTGCGGCCGCCGTTTACCGTCGTCGCAGTGAAGCGTTGCAGCGGGAATCGCAGGATTATTTTGCCAAATCCTTTCAAGCGAGCCCGGCGCTCACCGCGTTGCTCCGGCTTGATGACGGCCGGATCATAGAGGGCAATACCGCGTTCCTTCACTCCTCCGGCTACACCCGCGAGGAGGTTCTGGGCCGCACCGCCATCGAGCTTGGCGTCTGGTCCGATCCTGGCAGCCGGGTCGCCTTCATGGAGTTGCTGCGCAAGAACGGGGAAGTGCGTGACTTTGAAGCGGTGTTCTATACGAAAAAACGCGAGCCACGCTACGTCTCGCTCAATGCGGACATTCTCGAATTGGAAGGCACGCGCTGCATGTTGATCACCGCGATCGATCGAACGGAGCGCCGGCGGCGCGAGCAGGTTCAGGACGCAACCTACCAGATTTCCCGTGTCTTGCTCACCGGCGGCGATCTACGGGCACTGTTTGCGGAAGTACACCGTCTTATCGCCGGCTTGATGCCGGCACGAAATTTCTACGTCGCACTCCTCAGCCCCGACGACACCATCGTGAGTTTTCCGTATTTCGTCGACGAATATGTCCCGGACGCGCCGTCCCGCCCGCTGTCGAATCGTTTCACCGAACATATCCTCCGCACCGGACGAGCCCAACTCGTCACCGCCGAGGAATTGGACGTGATCCTGACCGCGAATGGTCCTTACCAGACGCTGGAAAAACCGGGGGCCGTTCGTCTCGGCGCTCCGCTGTTGATCGACGGTCGCCCGCGCGGCGTCATCGCGTTGCAGGATTACGACAACCCGACCGCTTACGGCGAAGAAGCCCTGCAGCTGCTGATGTTCGTGGCCGGCCAGGCCGCGGCGGCCGTGCAAAGACGGCAGGCTGAAGACGCGCTCGCCCGCGCCGAACAGCAGTATCGTGGTATTTTCGAGCACGCGTTGGAAGGCCTTTACCAATCGCGCCCCGACGGACATTTCGAACGGGTCAACCCCGCGCTGGCGCAGATCCTCGGCTACGATTCACCGAGCCAGCTCATCACCGACATCAACGACATCGGCCGGCAATTTTACGCCAATCCCGAACGCCGGAACGAGTTCATGCAGCGCATCAAATCCTCCGATGAAGTGATCGATTTCGAATCCGAGGTGGTTCGCCGCGATGGGGGAAAAATATGGATTTCCGAATCCGTGCGCGTATTTCGCAATCCAAAGGGCGAACCAATCATGTTTGAAGGCGTCGCAATCGACATCACCGCCCGGCGCGAAACCGCCCGTACTTTACAGGCCGCCAAAGACGCCGCCGATGCCGCGAATCGCGCGAAGTCCCAATTCCTCGCCAGCATGAGTCACGAGCTGCGCACGCCGCTCAATGGAATTCTCGGCTACACGCAGATTCTCCGCCGTGATCCTTCATTGTCGGACAAGCAAAGCGACGGACTCAGCATCATCCACCAATCGGCCGATCATTTGCTCGCGGTCATCAACGACGTGCTCGACCTCGCAAAGATCGAGGCCCGCAAACTTGAGTTGCATCCCGCCGAATTCGATCTCCACGAATTTGTCGATGGAGTGCAGGCGTTTTTCCAACCCCGCGCCCGTGAAAAAAATCTCCTTCTGGAAACCGCCTTTTCGAACGATCTGCCGCATGTCGTCATTGGCGACGCCCAGCGGCTCCGCCAAGTCGCCTTCAATTTATTGAGCAACGCCGTCAAATTCACCGGTCGCGGCGGGGTGGTTTTCTCCGCGGAAAAAATCGGCGAGAAAATCCGGTTTTCCGTCAGCGACACGGGGCCCGGCATAGCAACCGACGATCAATCGCGATTGTTCGAGCCGTTCTCGCAAATCGGCGACCACAAGCGCCACGCGGAAGGCACCGGCCTCGGGCTGAATGTGAGCCGCGGCATCGTCGAACAAATGGGCGGCCGCCTGCTCCTCGAAAGCCGCGCCGGTTGGGGCAGCCGTTTTTGGTTTGAAGTGCCGCTCCCGACCGCCGCTGCGGAAACCATCCTCGCGCCCACGATCGTTCCTCGCCGCATCGCCGGCTACGCGGGAAAACGTCGCCGCGTGCTGATCGCCGACGATCATTCCGCCAACCGCAGCCTGCTCGTCGATCTCCTGTCGCCGCTCGGCTTTGAAGTGGCGACCGCCGTCGACGGCACGGAAGTCATCGCTCTCGCGAAGGAACGCCGCCCGGACATCATCCTGCTGGATTTGCGGATGCCCCGCATGGATGGCTTCACCGCCGCGCGCGCGATCCGGGAATTTTTTCCGACCGATGGGCCATTGATCGTCGGCATTTCCGCGAGCGCCTTCCATCCGGACCGGCAGGCGTGCCTCGATGCGGGTTGCACGGAATTTCTCGCGAAGCCGTTTCGCGAAGAACAATTGCTCAGTGTGCTGGAGCGGCAGCTCGTGCTCCAGTGGCACTACATCGAGGTCACTCCGGTCAATTCCAACCCGCCGTTTCCCGTCGAGCAACAGGCGCCCGATCCCGCCGACGCCCTCGCGCTCTTCGAGCTCGCGAGCAAAGGTGACGTTATTGGAGTCCGCACGTACGCGCAGAAACTCGCGGAACGCGATCCGCGGCTTGGTTTCTTTACCCAACATATCATCGACCTGTCCGCGCGGTTTAAAATGAAAGCCATCCGGCAAGCGGTCGCGCGTCACCTCCCCGCCGAAAATTCGGAAAACCCCTGACCATGTCCGCCACCATCCTGATCGTTGACGATACGCCCGCCAATTTGAGCGTGCTTGTGGATACCCTTTCGGAAACCGGCTACAAATTAATGGTCGCAGAGGACGGCGAGGATGCCATCGCCCAAACCTCGCGCGCGCAGCCCGATCTCGTGTTGCTCGACGTCATGATGCCCGGCGTCGACGGTTTTGAAACCTGTCGCCGCTTGAAAGCCCAACCCGGCACGAGCGACATCCCAGTGATTTTCATGACCGCGCTCACGGACACGGCGGAAAAAGTGCGGGCCTTCAGCGCCGGCGCGGTGGACTACATCACGAAACCGATCCAGCACGAGGAGGCACTCGCCCGCATCAGCACCCATCTCACGATCCGGCGGCTGCGTCATGAATTGCAGCAACAACTGGCGCTCAAGGAACGTTTCATGCGCATCGCCGGCCACGATCTGCGCAATCCGCTTTGCCTGATTCTCATGTCCGGCGAACTCGCCCGGCGAAAAGGCGCGTCGCCCGCCGTCACCGAATATCTCGAGAGCATCAATTCATCCGCGCAACAAATGCGACGGATCATCGATACGTTTCTCAACATCAGGAAACCCGGCGATGCTCAGCGTGGACCGATGGATCGCAGCGACCTGAACCTGATCGCTGCCGCAGTCGCCACGCAAAACGAACCCGCCTTCGAGCGCAAAAATCTCACCCTCTCGCTCGAACTCGCCGACCAGCTGCCCTTGGCGCGCGCGGAGGCCGGCTGCATTTACCAGGCGCTGAGCAACTACGTGAGCAATGCGATCAAGTTCCATCCTCCCGGCGGCAGGATCGTGGTGCGCACCCGACGGTCCGATGCGCGTCTTCGCGCCGAAGTCCAAGACGGCGGCCCGGGCGTTCCGCCCAATGAGCGGGTTCGGCTTTTCGACGAATACTCCCAGATTTCAAATCCACCGACCGGCGGCGAAGACAGCACCGGACTCGGTCTTTCGATTGTTAAACAACTGGTCGAATCCGAACGCGGCGTGGTTGGCGCGGACTTTCCCGTCGACGGTGGCTCGATCTTTTGGTTCGAGGTGCCGATCGCACCGGGAACTTGATCGATCAGCGGCGAGCTATTCGATCCGCCCTTCGTCGAAGTCGATCATGTCGACCACGCTCTTGATTTCCTCGAAGCGGTCGGCGCAACCCATCGCGGTGAGCGATTCCAGCATAAAAGCCCGGCCGGTTTCGGTCATGCCCTTTTGCACGAGGTTCCGATTCCAAGCCGCCGCCCGCACGTCGGCCGGCAGGATCACTTTCAACTTGGTTTCGACTTCCTCGTCGGTCGACGATTCAAAAACAATTTTTTCCACCGCAGCCGGCTCGATTCCGAGATGCTGGCTGATAAACCGGTCGAGCCCCCGTTTGTAGTTCTTCGCATAACTCGGCGGCAGCGCGCCATGCTCCTTCACGTACCGACACTTCGCCAGAAACCGGGGAAAATAAAGCAGTCGCGTCGCCGCATGCGGCAGATAAGGCGACGGCAGGCAGGTCAGCACGGCACCGGTGGATCCGGGAATGGGGCGCGAGGGCATGCCGGCCAGACAACGCGGAATTCGCCGGCAGGCAAGCGCGACATCCGCTCAAGGCCATGCCGGTTTTCTCTCCTGCGCGCAAGACGAACTCCCCTCCACCGTCGCGATCAAATTCACGGACGCTTTCTTCGCGCCCGCGAAGACAATCTGGCCAAAGCCCGCGACACGTGCTTCGTAATGGACCATCCAGACCATGCAAAAACTCTCCTTCGACAAACGCCGCATCAAGTTTCTCTTCCTTGAGGGGCTCCACGCCAATGCCACCGACGCTCTCAGCCGCGACGGTTATACCTCGGTGCGGAATCTGCCCAAATCCCTCACCGGTGATGCGCTCAAAGCCGCGTTGAAGGACGTTCATTTCGTCGGCATTCGTTCCCGCACCGAACTGACCGAGGAGATGCTGGACGCTGCGCCCAAACTCATCGCCATCGGCTGTTTTTGCATTGGCACCAATCAGGTTAATCTCGCCGCCGCCGCCAAGCGCGGCATCCCGGTCTTCAACGCCCCCTATTCCAACACCCGCAGCGTCGCGGAACTCGTGCTCGGGGAAATCATCATGTTGCTCCGTGGCATTCCCGAAAAGAACGCACTCGTGCACCGCGGCGGTTGGACCAAGAGCGCCGTCGGCAGCGTCGAGGTCCGCGGCAAAACCCTCGGCATCATCGGCTATGGCCACATCGGCACGCAGATCGGCATCCTCGCCGAACAGCTCGGCATGCGCGTGCTCTTTTATGATATCGAGGGCAAGCTTCCCCTCGGCAATGCGCGTGCGATGCCTTCGCTCAACGCCCTCCTCGGCGAGAGCGACGTGGTCACGCTGCACGTTCCGGAAACGCCGCAAACCAAAAACATGATCGGCCGCAAGGAACTGGCCGCGATGCAACCGGGTTCGTTTTTAATCAACGCCGCCCGCGGCAGCGTGGTGGATATTCCCCCGCTCGCCGCCGCGCTGGAAAGCAAGCACCTCGCCGGTGCGGCCATCGACGTTTTTCCGTCGGAGCCCAAGGGCAACGAGGAGGAGTTTGTTTCGCCCCTGCGCAAATTCGACAACATCATCCTGACGCCACACATCGGCGGATCGACGATCGAAGCCCAGGCCAATATCGGCACGGAAGTCGCGGATAAACTAATCCGTTATTCCAACAACGGATCAACCGTAACTGCGGTGAATTTTCCGGAAGTCACGCTGCCCGCGCAAGGCTCGGGCAAAAGCCGCCTGCTCCACATCCACAAAAATATTCCCGGTGTGCTCGCCAACATCAACGAGCGCTTCGGGAAACACGGGATCAACATTTCCGGACAGTATCTGCAAACCAACGAACACATCGGCTACTGCGTCATGGACGTGGATGCCGCCGCGAGCACCATCGCCATTGAAGAATTGCAAAACGTCCCCGGCACCATCCGCGCCCGGCTATTGTATTGAGTTAGTCACTCACCGGCGCGTTGCGTTTTGCCGGCAGCCCGTCAAAGTAGCGCCATGCCCGAGTGGTTCGCGAAATTCCTGCAGGCGTTCATTCCCTTGTTTGTCGCAATCGATCCGATCGGACTCGCCGCCGTCTTCCTCGGTCTCGGTCAAGCCATCGCTCCCGCCCGGCGGCAAAAAATCGCCCGACAGGCGACCTGGACTGGAGGCTTGGTGGCGCTCGGGTTTTTATTTCTCGGTCAGAGTATTTTCACGGCATTGGGAATTTCCGTCAGCGATTTCCAAATCGCGGGCGGACTCATTCTTTTCATCATCGCCGCAAAGGAGCTCGTGCTGTCGGCAAAGGATCCGGAAACTGTCTCGGAGGATTTCGGCGTGGTTCCGCTGGGGATGCCGATGATCGCAGGCCCCGCCTCCATCACCACCTTGTTAGTGCTCGCGCAAACTCCGGCGATCGGGCTGCGGTTCGCGCTCCTGGCGCTGGCCGTCAATCTGGCGATTGTGATCATCGCGCTGCGTTACAGTCATTGGTTCGGACAGAAAATCGGTTCGACCGGACTCCGGGCGATTTCCAAGATCATCTCGATGCTGCTCGCCGCCATCGCCGTCAGCATGATCCGGCACGGACTGAAAAGTTAGCCTCAGCCAAAAGCTGAGTAGAGCCCACAGAACACACCGAATACACAGAAACCAGAGTAAGAAATTCAGACCTGAGCCGACCCGTGCGCCCACCATTTTGTGCCCCGATCATCCGATCCTTTTATGAGCTCAAAAGCGTTCATTCTGTGTGTTCTGCGTCTTCTGTGGTTAATCCGACTGCAAGGTTTCGGCTCAGACCTCCTGATCCCGAGGAATTAGCCGGAATATTTCATGGAGCCATGGCGACCTCGCCGTGGTTCGCTCGTCAACCGCAGCGGGGTCGCTGCGGCTCCAGCAAACAGAGTGTCGGCCGTTGTCATTCTGAGTATGAAACAAGCGGGTTAGAATGAGCTCAACTCCGGCGCGAATCGGGATAACATACAATTAACGCGCAGGACACGGAGCTTCACATGTTTTCACTCCGCGAGCTCCGCATTAAATCGCCTGGTTGGGTCGGGCCAATTCCTGCACCCGAATTCACCGCGCCTGCCTCTGCAGTGGTGGAAACCCGACCTCCGGCCGGGTTTTGCCGCGCGAGCGAGTAAAAAGCGCGCCCGGAGGTCGCGCTCCACCTCCGATCCAGTTCATCCGATTCGCGCTGTGACAGGCTCATCTCGTTTCCTCGTTCCTCCTCTCTCCACGGGCGGGATTCAGGATGTCTGAGCCTGCGTCCTTCACGCATTGCATTAATGGAGCGCGTGCTCTCACCGCATCGTATTGCGAGAAGGAAACCACCTCCCGTAGGTTGCGCGCTCGCCGCGCAACTTGCCCGATCAGTCGGAATAAACGCGGAGGACACAGCGCACGCGAAGCTTTCGGAAAAACATCGTAATTCCGTCCGCGATCAGCGGACCCCTCCGGGCCGAAACCAGGATGATCAGTCGAAGGGGAATTTTATTCTGCTGGCCAGCAGAACGCGTCGGTCACTAAGCGGATTCAGTCTCTTTGGGTTTAATACCCCGGAGCTTGCTCCGGGGATCTCTATTGCTGGTCAATCCTTCTGTAGAGCGCGTCCGCGTTTTATTGCGAGATACTTCTGTTTCGGAAGTTGCTGGACGTCTCGCACTGGAACGCTTCCCCAATTTGCCGCTCAACGCACGTGAGTCGCTACGTTTGCTGGCCGGGGCGTTTCTTTCAGAGCACGCAGATTTTGTCATGGAGTATCGTCGGTTGAGCCAGCCCGCTCCGCTGGTGATTGAAGAAGCGCCGCATGTTTTTCATGGCGGTGGCACCACCATTGGCCGGGCACCATCATCGCCGCGGAAGAAGCTGCGAGAGCATCGCTCTCTAAATCCTGACTTCGGTGTTCAGTCTTCCCGGCGGATTTCAATCATTCAGAACGCAGAGCGTCCACCGGATTCACTCTCGTGGCACGATGCGCAGGAATGAGGCAGGCCACGATAGCGACGAAGCTGAGAATTCCCGCGACGGCGGCGAGGGTCAGCGGATCGTATCCGCTGACACCATAAAGCAGGGAGGCAATCAATCGGTTGGTAGCGACAGCGCCGGCGACACCGATGACCAGACCGAAGGTGATCAAGCCCACGCCGTGGCGCAGTACGAGGCGCAGGACATTGCCGCGTGTGGCACCAAAGGCCGCCCGGATGCCGAATTCACGCGTGCGCTGGCTGACGGAAAAGGAAATGACGCCATAGATCCCAATAGCCGATAACAGCAACGACATGCCGGCAAACGAGCCGAGCACAAGCACGCGAAAGCGGCTATTGCTAAGTGAATCAGTCTTGATGGTCTCGAGGGTCTTCATATCAGCCAGCGCTTGCTCGTGGTTGACTTCATGAACGGTTCTTTTGGTCGATTCGCGCAGTACGTTGGGATCGATAGCACTACGAATCAATATGTATTGACTGAGCATTTCTGGGCTTTGCTCGTTCGATACGTACATGCCGAGGGCCTGGCTGTCGTAGTTGTCTTGCCCCACCACCTTTTCATCAGCGACAATTCCCACCACTTCCCACGAAACATCTTTTCCGATCACGAATGTATCGAACGAAATTTCCGGAGCCAAAATCCGTTTTCCCAGCGCATCGCCGCTCCAATATTTTTTGGCCATCCTCTCGTTGATTACTGCGACCAGTGGAGCACCGTGTTTATCGTCGTCGGTGAGTGACCGACCCTTAATCAGTCGCATACGAGTGGCCTTGAAGTAAGAGGGGCTTACCACTTTGAAATAACAATATGGACGCTGGGTTCGCTGGACATACGGCTGGCCTTCAGCCTGAAAGCCTTGCTGATAACCCGGACCTGTCAGCGGACGCATCGACGCCAACGCCACATCGGTTACACTAGGCAAGGCTCGCAGACGCAAAACGAGCTGACGGAGATAGTCATTGAGAGCGCCAGAGTCGGCAAAATGAAACGGTAACAAAGGCAGGTTGAAGGTGAGTACATTGGTTGAATCGAATCCCGGGTCCTCAGCACCAATCTTGCTGAGGCTTCGGATTAGAAGTCCCGCGCTGGTGAGCAATATGAATGCTAAGGCGACCTCGGTGACTACGAGCGCACTTCGAATCCGGGTATGAGAACCGGCGCTGGCACCAACCCCGCCCTGCTTAAGGGAATTCGTCAACGTTTGTCGAGCGGCTTGCATGGCAGGAAAAAGACCAATCAAAACGCCAGTGAGCAGGGTGAGACCAACCGAAAAAAGGAGCACTCGGCCATCCAATGAGACATCGACCTCAGCAGGGAAGAGGTTTTCCGGCATAGCCTCTTTCAAGCCCATCAGAGCTAGCTGTCCGACGGCAAGCCCGGCAACGCCGCCGAGCAAGGCGAGGAGAAGACTTTCGGTTAGGAACTGTCGCAGCAGCATCCAGCGGGTGGCCCCTAGGGAAAGACGAATGGCGATCTCACGCTCGCGTCCGACGACCCGCATTAAGGAGAGATTGGCGAGATTGGCGCAGGCAATCAGGAGAACCAAGCCCACGGCCCCCATCAAGAGGTAGAGGGAGTTACCTAATCCCTCGTTGACGATGGCGTCGGACAGGGGATCCACGCGCATCCACCAGCCTTTGTTGGTAGCCGGAAAATTGACGGAGAGGCTCTTGGCAATCGCGGCCATCTCGGCCCGGCCCTGGGCCACGGATACCTTTGGTTTCATCCTCGCGATAACATTCAACCAGTGAAAGTCGCGCGTCATTTCGGAGGGAGCGAAGCTGAGTGGACGCCAGAGGCGGGGCCACCCGCGTTCCAACGGAGAGCCTTTGGGCAGCACTCCTATAACCGTGTAGGATTCGCCGTCGAGCCGCAGGGACTTTCCCACGATCTTCGGATCGGCATTAAATTGGGCACGCCAAAGAGTATCGCTGAGGATAGTGACGCGGTCATTGCCAGATTGATCCTCACCTTCGGCGAAAGTCCGGCCCAAGGCGGGGCGCACTCGCAGGATGTCAAAATAATGCGCTGAAACGCGTGCGCCCCGAATCTGAACTGGTTCCTCCGTGCCTGCCAGCGATACCCAGCCAATGCTCCATGCCGCGATCGACTGAAAAAGCGTAGTCTGATGCTGCCAGTCCCGAAAAGTTTGGGGTGAAGTGGCGCCTGCGTTATATCCTGGCGGCACTTCCATTATCCTCACCAGCTGGTCTGGCTCGTTGTAGGGGAGAGGTTTGATGAACACTGCGTTCACAAAACTGAAAATCGCGGTGTTGGCACCCAAGCTCAGGGCCAAGCTGGCTACTGCCACCACTAGGAAGCCGGGACTTCTCGACAAGGTCCGGCTGGCGAATTGGAAATCCTGGATCAGCAAACTCATAGTTGAATGCGTCGATTTCGACGGGAAGCCTGAAGTTCGCTACTGGAGACTGCCGCTTCTCCGGAAAATAGTAACTCCTGCATATCGAAATGAGCTTGAGTTACTCACCTGCCGCAATGAGTGGATTCGCGCGGGGAAATATGGGATCGATACCAAAGCGAGCCCGATTTGCCGTTCCACACGCGAGCCCTACGCTTCTTAGCCGACGGAGGTTCTTTTCGGAGTACACCGATGTTGTCATGGAGTATCGCCGGTTGAGCCAGCCTCGACTGGCGCATGCAGCAGCGCCGCGTATTTTTCGATGGCGGCGTCAGGCACCACCAACCGCCACGCGCCATTTTCGGCGCGCAGGCTGAGCAATAATTCCTTTGCGTTGCCCTCGGCGTCGACCACCCGGGCGTTGAGTTTCATCATAGTCGGGGCGCGGCCGGCCACCTCTTCATACCCGCTCAATATCTCCGCGCTGCCCAGTGGGGCATCCTTGGCGGTCATCAAAGCGACGAGGCGCTCCGGCGTCCCGATCTCCTGCCGTATGGCCGGAGGTAATTGGTCGAGCACCTCGGTTGCTTCGATCCGGGTCAACGAATCCAAATCGAGCACGCGGGCGAGCGAATCGAGGTCTCCACCCGCCGAGGCCCAGAGGAGCGTTTCAAATGCTGCCCGCGGCGTCGCCTGGCCGGCATTTTTCCAGAGACTGGCCGCAACCGGACCTCGCTCCATTGCAGGCTGGACCGGCTTTTCAACGGGTCGTGGCGCGGTCGACCGGGCCGCTGAATCCGCGCGACGCTTCATGGCCTCGATCTCGGCGAGCAGTGCCGACACCGCATGGCGGTCGGCCGCCAGCTTTTCCAAATCTTCCGGTTAAACTTGGTAAGCCATGAGATGCCGGTGCTCGGCATTCAATCGCGTCCACTCATCGGCCGCATCGCGTCGGCTGGCGATTTCGTCCCGCAATTGCGCTGCGGCTTGGCGCTGCCGCTTCAGCAAGACGGCGAAAACCAGGATCAACCCGGCGAGAAAAAGAAAAAATTTGGAGCCTGATCGCATCTCAGAACCAATCCGGAGGGGTATCGTGAGGATCGGCACCGAGACTATATTTGATCAATTGACTCACGCGCGTGGTGACGCTCTGGCCTTCTTTTTGCCCGGGAGCAAATTGCCACTTGCTCACTGCAGCGAGGGTCGAGGCCTCGAATTCCTTGTCACTGGATCGAAGTATCCGTGCGTCCGTAACTTTCCCTGCGGCATCGATGGAAAATTCAACCGTTACGTCGCCCTCAATTCCCGCCTGAGACATTTTATAAGGAAAAGCTGGCTGAATCGGCCGGACCAGTTTCGGTTTTTGATCAAGCTCGCTTATGTCATAGACTTTTCCCGTGGGAAGCGAGGATCGCGCCGCGGCGGTCCGTCGTGCAGCCGCTCGTTCTGTCTCAATCCGATCTTGCACTTCGACCGCCTCCGCCCTGAGGCGGGCAAATTCGGCGTCACTCACGCGCATCGCCGCCGCTTCACTGGCCGCTTTGGCCAGCTGATGATTCGATTCTTGTAATGGCCCGATTTCCCCTATTGGCGGTGGAATCCCCGCGAGTTCGGCGCGCAGTGCGTCGTTATTTCGATCCTGCACCATAAAAGCGCCGGCACCCGCCGCGAGCACCGCGCCGGCCACTGCAATCTGTAATTTTGTCAGGCTCATAAAGGTAAGTGTCGCGGCCGTGACGCTGCCCGAGGCGAGAGCGGCTCCGGTGACGGTCGTCACGAGTCCGGCCGGTGCGGCGCTCACTGCTTGACTGGACAACGCGAGGGAAAGTGCGGCGGCGCTGGAGGTGATTCCCCGCCGGGCGAGCAACGCCCGCAACTTGTCGATCGCGCGATCCACCCGCATCCGCGCAGCGTTGTCGGAGAGCGCGAGTTTCGCACCGACCTGCGCAAAATCGCGGCCGTCGAGATAGCGCAACAGGATCGCCTCGCGGTCGCGTTCATTGAGTTCCGCGAGCGCATCGTCAAGCACGGGACGCACCCGCTCCCAATCAAGCGCGGCGGTGGATTCTGACCGGGACATTGCTTGCATGGTTTCAGCCTCCTGTTCGCGCCGCCAACGACGCTGTTCCCCTCGCATGAGTTTGGCCGCCGCGAAACGGGTGCTGGTGAAAAGCCATCCCGCGAGGACTTCATGCTTCACCAACGAAGCGGCTTTGCGCGCAAGATCGATGAACACCAATTGCGTGACGTCCTGCGCGAGATGCACATTGCCATTCACCTGTCGCAACGCCGCCGAATAAACCAGATTCACGTGCCGTCGCACCAGCTCGGCGAAATCGCTTTCGGAGCGGTGGCGCGCATAACCTTGGAGCAAAGTGGCGTCGTCCTTCATGACTCTTTCTTCATAACACCCGCCGATTCACGAACCGCACACCCTATGTTTGGTGATTCGATACCGCTCGAATGTTTTATTTCACCGGAAGCCGCCTCGGTTTTGACGCTCAGCCAGCGAAAGTCGTCAGGAGATCCGCGTAGATTTTGGCAGAGTCCAACAGATCCTTGATCCGTGCATGCTCGTCCACGGCGTGGTAGTCGTTGCCGCCAGGACCGTAGCCGAGCGTGGGGATTTTCATGACCTGCGCAAAAAAGTGCATGTCGTTAAAGCCGGTCGAAACCATGAATTTGGCCGGACGGCGGCGCACCCGCGCGACGCTTTCCCGCATCGCGGCAAACAACGGATGCGTCGGTGCCCGGTAGCATGAAAAATTATCCGAGACTTTTTCGACGACGATGCGACACTGTGGAATTTTCTTCGCCGCGCTCTTGAGAAAAAGCCGCAGTTCGCGCTCGACGGTCCGGATGTCCTCGATTGGCAAGACCCGTCGATCGATCGAAAAACTAGCCGCCGCTGGAACCGTGTTGATTTTCCCGCCTTCGCCCGAGGCAAACACGCCCCCGAGATTTACCGTCGGAGGCATGAGATGTCCGTCGGGCGTGCGAAATTTACGCCGTGTGAGGCGTCGCTTGTAGGCATCGAACGCGAGCACGAGCGCGGACATTTTTTCCAAGGCATTGATCCCTTTCTCCGGCGTGGAACCGTGCGCGGCTTTGCCCTCGACGTGCACATTAAGCCAAACGACGCCGTTATGGCCGCAGCAAACCGCGTTGCCTTCGCCGCCTTCGCCGACGATGGCAAAGTCGGCCTTTAATTTTCCGTGTTCAACCACCCAACCCGTGCCGAGCACGCTGTCGGTCTCCTCGTCCGCGGTGAACGAAACCTCGACGTTGAAAGCCGGTGTCACGCCGGTTTCGCGCAGGGCTTTGAGTGCAAAAACAATGCTCGCGATCGCTCCCTTCATGTCCGCCGTGCCACGACCATACATCCGGCCCTTTTCAATCGCCGGATTGAACGGGTCGCCATGGCGCCATTTCCCCGAGACGGGAACGACGTCGTAATGGGCGTTGAAATGGACTGTTTTCTTTGCCCCTGCGTCCCAAAACCCGATGACGTTGTAGCGCGGGAAATCGAGCAGGTCCGGTTGCGTTTTGCTTTGCAGCGTGCGGGGAACGGGAAGTCGACGCACCTTCAGGCCCGCCGCGCGCAGCGCCTCCGCCAACAAGAGCGTTATTTCACCGTAGTTTTCCCCCGGCGGATTGACGGTCCGCAACCGGATGAGTGTTTGCAAAAACTCCGCCAAATCGGCCTGATGTCGGTCCAGATAGAGTGCGGGCAACGGCGCCTTCGCTGGGGGGTTCTTCGTCATAAGTTTCTGGCATCAGAAAGGACCATGAGCGCCAAGGAAACGAGAACGATTATCGCCAAAACTAGGGTTATCAACCCATCGACCGGCATTCGATGCGGTTAATTTTGACAGTTTACGGCCGCCCCGCACGATAGTGGGTCACATGGCACTCTCGGACATGCGCAAAGATTATGGGTTGGCAGGGTTGTTGGAAAAAGACCTCGAAAAAAATCCTTTCCGGCAGTTCGAAAAATGGTTTCAGGAAGCGGAAGCCGCCAAGATCACTGAACCGAACGCCATGACGCTGGCCACCGTGGGCCGCGACGGACGCCCGGCGGCGCGCACGGTTTTGCTCAAAGGGTGCGATGGACGCGGGTTTGTGTTTTATAGCAACTACGAGAGCCGCAAAGGCCGAGAGCTTGAAGCGAATCCAAAGGCGACCCTGCTCTTTGCTTGGATCGCGATGGAGCGCCAAATCATCGCGGAAGGATCTGTGACGCGCGTTTCGCGCGAGGAGGCCGAGGCCTATTTTCACAGTCGCCCGCGCGCGAGTCAGCTCGCGGCCTGGGCGTCGCCGCAGAGCACCCCAATTGCCGGCCGGGCCGTGATCGAGGAGAGTTACCGCGTAGTGGAAAATAAATACGAGGGACGCGAAGTACCGTTGCCGCCTCAGTGGGGCGGCTTTCGGCTCGCCCCTGAAACCATCGAGTTTTGGCAGGGCCGCCGCAGCCGGCTGCACGATCGTTTGCGCTTCCGCCGTGAAAGCGGGGACTGGGTCGTTGAACGTCTGGCCCCTTGATCAGCCGATGGCCGCTGCGGTCAAATTCCAGGAATCTCCGCCCGTCGAATGGACCGCGCTCAGCGCGTTATCCGACGCCGCAGTGGTCACCAAAGACAGTTGGGAGCGCGGCGGGGTTCAGATCGTATACGCCAATCCCGCCTTCCGCCAACTGACCGGCTACACCGCAGCCGAGCTCGTCGGGCAGAATACGCGATTGTTGCACGGCACAAAAACCGACCTGACGCCCCTGCACAGTGTGCGACCAGCGCACCAGACCAGCGGTGAAGGCTGGCTTTGCCGAAAGGACGGTTCGCCGTTTTTTGCGCGCTGGGATTTTAATCCGCTCCCCGGCCCCGACGGACCAAGC
>JAYVMJ010000467.1:0-3737 GCA_043759025.1 Verrucomicrobiota bacterium
CATGACACTCACAGCGTTATTGCCTGCATGCAAAATAATGCCGGCCATCAGAGATCCTGAACGATGTCGGACAAAACCGAGCAGGAGACCGAGCAGAAAAATACTCTCTGGAATGAATGTATGCAAGTTACGCACGAGATTGCCCTGAAAGCTCCATCCCACAAAATGAAACACAGTGAACAAGAGTGACGTAGCCAAAATGGCACGAAAGGCACTCCAATCGATCCTAAGAAGTGCACTCTGAACATACCCGCGAAAGAAGACTTCTTCAACGACCGGTACGAACAAAATCAAATAGAGGGCTCGAAGTGTCAGAGGAGCAAGTTGAAGATGCAGACCCATCAAAGCTGCGGATGCGCCATTCAGCACAAGCCATATTCCAGTAGCTGTTATACCCCAAAGCAGACCACGACGCAGGTTACTGATTTTTGCTCCAATTAAATTGAGCTGTTTAGCCGAACGCTCCCGCCAAAATAACCACGGATACCAGATAAATATCAATATCTTGACCGCAATCCAGTAAGAGAGGGGGATCGCTACTCCCACAGACCTAACAGCTACAAATGGAATCGTCCAAATGACGAAAAAACTGGCCACAAAAAAAGCCAGTCGCCCAGCGGAAAGTCGATGACTTATATCCACGTAATTTAAGGGTGCATAATCTGAGCACTGCGTCTACCGGGAAGTGCGCCGAGCGTATCCCGCTATCCTGCCGGAAATTTTATTGAACGAGTCTCGCGAAGGATTTGAAGGGAGCGAAGGTATCGGGGATGCCGGGCCTTCGCTTCCTTCGTTCTCTTCGCGAGAACATTTGATTGAATTTTAGGCGCAGCCCGCACGGTGCGTCGTAAAGTAGTTCCGAATGAAAATAAGGGGTCAATATTTGTGGTTTATGATTCGAATAAATTTCGCCCTCGGTGAGGTGGCGGAGGCAATATATGTTGAAAGATGAACGACTGATTTATCAATGGATCGCCACTTGAATATGGCGTGCCAACAACCACAAAGGTCGATCCCTTGTTTTCGGGCCCGGCTACCGGATTCGTCGTCTTATGATTCAAGCGCACTCTTTAACTCCGCGAGGGCAACAAACTCTTCTGGGGACTTTACGCCATCGGCTTTGGTGAGATCATCGGCCAACTTCAGTGCCAACTTTTTATCCTCTGCACGTGGCAAGCGTGATCTGAGGCTTTGCATAAACTTGCCTCGATATTCTTTTTCGTCCAACGCCCGCCGGACGGCGCCGATGGATTTCCCCTCGTAGTAGTCGAAGGAAATGTTTGTGTCCCAACTTAACTTGCCGACCATTTTTGCGATCATCGCATCTTCCGTAAGGGAGATAAGTTTGTCGGCGAACATACAATAATTCAGGATGTCGACGATGGCTTCACGCGCAGGCTGGGTCAGACCGTCGCTCGGTTTCTCTTCGTGGTGGAATAATTTTTTAAACGTCATGGGTGAAAATGGTTTTGTTTTGTCCCACGCGACTGGGTCACTGATTGAAGGATAGTTCGGAGGTGTAGCTGTCACGAAGGCTTCGAGGCTGCTAGAGAACGCGATAAATTGCTACCGCTCAATACCGGAGTTCGTCGGGTTGATGTTTTGCTGGGTGCCATTTTGCCAGGCGAAAGCTCACTCGTTTTACCCTGGTTAGGTGTGCAATCTCAACCAATGGGAACGCCGGCGCTTGCTTGGCACTATCGGCGGGAGGCCGAGCTGGGGCTCGGCGGTCCCGGGATTCGATCAACCTGGGCGTGCCGGGGCTCCGGCGAGGGTCGGATTTTTTTCGGCCGGACCGTTGGGGGCAACGGTCCCTACCGGTTCAGCATCCATGGTATGACCGGACTGTTGGCGACGGGGACGATGATTTGCAGGCCGCCGGTCATGCCTGAGGGCAGCGGCACGGGGATGCTCAAGACGGGTAGTCCGCCCAAACTCGCGGGTGCGGTCAGACGAATAATGCTGCGGCGTAATTCCACGGTGCAATCGGCTTTGCGCGGTGCGGGGCAGGGCGCAGCGGGGAGGACCAGATAGTCGTAGTTGAAAAAGAACTGCCGCCACGCGGCCCAGATTTCCTTTTGTTTTGTCCGGGCTGACGCGATTTTTTCAGGCGGGTAACTTCCGGCGTCTTGGAATCGTTGCCAGATTAACGGGTCGTAATGGCCGCGGTAAGGTCCGAGCCAATCGCGGTGCACGGCATTGGCTTCACTCATGCCGATGGTCAGGTAGGCATCGACCGATTTTTCCCAGGATTCGACCAACAGGCTTTGGGTGCGTGGATCGGCGCGACCGCACCAGCGCGCCGCGGCTTCATCGCATGCCCGGGTGACCTCGGCGTCAGCGGAAGAGAGCAGGGCGTTCATCGGTAAATAACAACCGCGAGGAATAATTCGCGACGGCGCTCCGCCCAGCAGCGCCTGCCACGTGGTCAGCATATCGACCGCATTGGCCGTGAACCAACCGGCGGTGTCCATCGTCGGTGCGAGCGGAAACGCGTCGGCGATCAGGGCGTCGCGCGGCGTGAGCCTGAAGCCATGAAGTCCGCAGAAAGCCGCCGGTACGCGGACCGAACCGCCGGTGTCGGTCCCGATACTCAAGGGCACGACTCCCGCCGCGACCAACGCAGCTGAGCCGCTGCTGGAACCGCCGCTCAGCCGATCGGGAAACTGAGGATGCGGACAATCGCCGTAGTGAGGATTTTCGCCGGTCAGTCCGGAGGCGAATTCGACGAGTTGGGATTTCCCGACGCAACTCGCGCCCCGTTCGCGCAAGCGCACGGCGATTTCGCTGTCGCGTGTGGGCAGCGGCCGCACCTGATCGAGAAAGGTGGAACCCGCCATCATCGGTACGCCGGCCAGATCGAAAAGATCCTTCAGTAAATACGGCACGCCGTGCATCGCTTGGCTTGGATTGCTGCCCGCAAGTTCAGTGGCGAGTTCGCCTTGGGGCCGCAGCCACGCAAGGGAAGCATTGCGGAAATCCGTCGAAAGCGCGTTGACCCGCGCATGAACTTCGTGGGCCGCTTGGGCCGGCGTCATCGCCTGCCACGTCTTAAACGGCAATGTGGCTGGCGTTTTGGGCGCGTTTGTGTCCATTCCTCACGATTCATGGAGGCAGTTTCACCCACCGTCAATTTTACCTCGCTACAAAAAAGCTATGGTGACGGCCCGGTGGTGTTGGATGGGATCAATCTCGCGGTGATGCCGGGCGATTTTATTTCGCTCATTGGGCCGAGTGGATGCGGGAAATCCACCGTCTTGAAATTGGTATCCGGGCTGAGTCCGTGGACCAAAGGCGGGCTGACAGTTGCGGGCGTGAAACCGCGGCAGGCGCGGGACCGGCAGGCGTTTATTTTTCAAGATGCCACGTTGCTGCCCTGGCTTACGGCGCAACATAACGTCGAGCTTCCGCTGCGGTTGCGACGCATACCGGCGGGCGAACGCAGGGCAAAGGCTCGCCAGATGCTGGCATGGGTGGGCTTGGAGGACGTGCGCGAGTATTATCCGCGACAGCTTTCCGGCGGAATGAAAATGCGCGTGTCGATTGCCCGCGCCTTGACCCTCGCGCCCGAATTACTGCTGCTCGACGAGCCGTTCGGCGCGCTCGATGAAATGACGCGTAATCGCTTGAACGAAGAGCTGCTCGCGCTGCGTGCCCAGTCGCCGTTCACCGCGATGTTCGTCACGCATTCGGTGGCCGAGGCGGTTTTCCTATCGAATCGCATCGTCGTGATGGCG
>JAYVMJ010000468.1:0-1706 GCA_043759025.1 Verrucomicrobiota bacterium
TGCCGTTCGGCCCGTGGGGCGTGTGTCACGGTTCGTGACCTGATCGCCTACTGCCGATTGGCGATTTTCGCCCCACACCCGAAAGTCAAAGCGGTGGACGAAGCGCTGAGGCAGCGGGCTCGGCCGCAACGAAGGGGAAGCGGAGTGTTTCCGCGTGGTGGAGATCGCGCAGCGATACGACCTTGACCGGGTGTAGAATGAGAAAATCAGCGGCTGGCAGTCGCTAAAAGGAGACGAGCGAAGCGAGCGTCGGTCGATTTCGGCTGGTGGGTGGTTTGACGGCGAAGGACACAAAAAAGGCGGCCGGGGAAACCGGCCGCCCGTTGAGGCGGGAGTTATTCGCTTTGTTCGGATTTCAGTTCGGCGATCCGTTCGAAGATGAACGTGTGTGCCTGGTCGGCCAGCTTGGCGACGAGTGGAAGGTCGTCGCGACCGTAGCTGTCGGTGTCGTGGTAGTTCTTGGCTTCGTCCATGTAGGTTCGGGCGAAGGTCACGTTGAAAAATTTCTTCCGGTCGGCTTCGTTCTCCCACACGGCGGCTTTGATGCGGCCGAGGCGGAAGGTTTTCACCGGAAGTTTTGGGCCGGTGGCGGCGTTCTTGGGTTGCGAGGCGGGTTGAGCGGTCTTGGCGGGCATGATGTTCCTTTTTGATTTGAGGAGCGGAATTGCTCTCTCGTCGAAGGGCGGGGGTGCCGACCGGAACGAGGGACGGTTGGGGGGATTCCTTTCACGGAGGACCCAAACGCGCTCCGTCCGCGCAGCGGCGGTCCGGTGGGAGGGACCGCCAGAGAGAGCAATAACGATCCGGGGAAAAGGGACGTTCCGCCGTGGCGGACTTGCCCGCGATTGCGATAACCGCTCGCGACCGGAACGCGTTTCCGCCGGCCCGCCGGTGATGCTTCCGCGCTGGCCTTCGCGCCGTGTGGGTAAATGAAGCGACACGTCGTTTGCTGTGACCTCGCTCCGAGGTGGACGACGACAGGTCTCGACATCGTTAGTCGTGACGACCGGCTCGGAGCTGGCCAATCAGGGCGTTCATTGCGGCTCGTGCAATTGAAAGCCGATGGTCGGCGCGAATTCGCCGCTCGGTGGCCGTCCCCCGGTCGCCGATTGTCCGCAGCCGTTGTTTGGGCTCCTGTATTCGTTTCGGCCGCATCTACCGAAATTGGTGTAGATGACCTACACCAATTTCGGAGGGTGCGCTCCGTTGAGGGACGGACGAAGGAGCGCCGGAATGGGCCTCACCAAAGGAACATTCCCATGAAAAATAATATCGTCCCGCAATCAGCTCCAGCGTTCACGCCTGCGAAAATCCCCGCAGTTGGGCGCTTTCAAATCTATCGCGAATCTCGCGGTGGAAATTTCGTGCCGGGCTTTAGCGCCGACTCAGAGGCCGAAATAATTGAGGCCTTCATGTTCCAAGCTCCGGCCTATGATGGTGGCGATATTCGCGTCTTGGATCAATCGGAACAGCGGATGATCGCCTTCGTAAAATGGAAGGTCGCAAGCACCGAAATCGGCCTGCCTGTTCTCCAACGCGCGAACGTGTTTCACGACTGGCAATTCGCTATGATTGCCTGCGATCTGCTGAAGCAGAAGAAAATCCGAGACGCGGTCGAAATGCGTTTCTGAGGAAAATCGATACAGCATGAACGCCACCAGCCGCGCAATTCTTCAGACCGTGCTCGCCACGGACCCTTCGCTCAC
>JAYVMJ010000469.1:0-5511 GCA_043759025.1 Verrucomicrobiota bacterium
TCGCGGGCGGGTCGCCCGCGCTCCAGCTATTCCGCTCTCGTTTTAGCCGAAACCCTCACCACGGCGCCGTGGTAAAGCCCCGAGCATTCACCGCCGCAATAGCCGATTTGTACGACGCCTTGGCCTCATCGGTACTGGTGGCGTACATTTTCAGGTCGCGCAGCAAACCGTCCCGCAATCCATAGATCCATCCGTGCACGGCGAGGGATTGCCCGCGATTCCACGCATCCTGCACAATGGTGGTCGAACACACATTGGCCACCTGCTCGACCACGTTGAGTTCACACAATCGCGCGGTGCGAGCCGTGTCGTCGGGTAACAGGTTCATGCACTGCTCGTGCTTGTCGCGCACATCCTGCACATGCCGCAGCCAGTTGTCCGCCAGCCCGACGCGCTCACATCGGATGATCTTGCTGACACCGCCGCAGCCATAGTGGCCGACGACCATGATGTGTTTCACTTTCAACACATCGACGGCGAACTGGATCACGGAAAGACAGTTGAGGTCAGTGTGCACGACCACATTGGCGATGTTGCGGTGAACAAACACTTCACCCGGCAACAATCCGATGATCTCATTCGCGGGCACCCGGCTGTCCGAGCAACCGATCCACAGATATTCCGGGTTTTGCTGACGGGAAAGCTTTTGGAAAAATTCGGGGTCGCGCAATTTGATGGCCTCGGCCCAACCCCTGTTTTGTTCGAATAAATGATTCAGGCTCTGCATGCTGTCCGCATGGTTATTCGGACCGGGATTTTGTCCACCCGGAATATTCCAATCAGGGAACCTCCCGGGAATTGTTGAGCCTGCCTGGTTGGTTCCGCGATTGCCCTCCCCGGTCCATGACAATTCACTGACAAAGTATTACATCAGCCTGACGACTTTTCGAACGTTTCCCCCTAAGATAACGATGCATTGAGTGTCTCACTCAATGCACCTTAACCATTCCACCATGAAGTCCGTTCTTCGATTCAGTGTCCTTATCCCGTTCCTATTCGCGATGGTCAGCAGTCTATTCGCCGAATCGCGCGAGGCGCAGTGGCAAAAGGTTGAAGCCGCCCAACAAAAAGGCCTGCCAAAAACCGCGATCGAAGAATTAAAACCAATCATCACCGAAGCGATCGCCGACAAAGCCTACCCGGAAGCGATCAAGGCCATCGGGGAAAAAATCGCCTTCGAAGGCAAAATCGAGGGCAATAAACCCGAGGAGCAGATCACGCGGCTACAGGTGGAACTGGACAAGGCTCCCGCCGCGATGAAGCCGTTAATGGAAGCGATTCTCGCCCATCTTTATTGGGCGTATTTTCAACAGCATCGCTGGCAGTTTATGCAGCGCACGCAACTCGCGGCCGAGTCGGGCGCGGATATGCAAACGTGGGATCTCGCGCGCATTCTCACGGAGATCGACCGGCATTTCACCGCCGCACTCGCCGACAAAAAGAAACTGCAAGCCACGCCGATCAGCGATTACGACGAGTTGCTGCCCGAAGGCACTGTCCCCGACAAATACCGGCCGACGCTTTACGACTTCCTCGCGTACGAAGCCCTGAAATTCTACCAAGCTGGCGAACACGGGGCGCGCAAGGCCGAGGATAATTTCGAAGTCGACGCGTCAGGCCCGATCTTTGGCAACGTCGCGGAATTTGAGCACTGGCAGCCCAAGACCCCCGACGACACCTCGTCCGCCTTAAAAGCCATCGGCCTTTACCAAGGCCTGCTCAAATTTCACGAAGGCGACAAGGACCGGTCCGCTTTCTACGATGCCGATTTGGCGCGCCTCGACTATGGCCACAATCTCGCGGTTGGCGAAACCAAGGACGATCGCTACCAGGCCGCCGTTGAAAAATTCGTCGACGTTACCGCCAACCACGAAATCTCCGCACGGGCACTCGCCGTGCTCGCGGGGCTGATCAATCAGAAAGGCGATGCGGCCAAAGCGCACGAACTGGCCGAGCGCGGTCTTTCCGCCTACCCCAAAAGTGCAGGCAGCGCGATGTGCTTCAATCTCATCCAGCAAATTGAGGCAAAATCCGCGCAGTTGGAAACGGAAAGCGTCTGGAATGCGCCTTGGCCCACGCTGAATGTGACCTATCGAAATGTGACGCAGGTTTATTTTCGCGCGGTGCCGGCCAACTTCGAGGACTATATCGGTCGCGCGCGATGGAGATTCGGCAACATCGACGACGCGCAACGCAAGGAACTCCTCGCCGCCCACCCGGCGCTCGAATGGAACGCCGCCCTTCCCCAGACCGCGGACTACAAGCAGCGAACGGAGGAAATTCCCGCTCCGACGACGCTGAAGCCCGGTTTCTATTTCATCGTCGCCAGTCACAACGCCACTTTTAGCGACAATGAAAATCAAACCAGCGTCGCCACCATTTGGGTGAGCGATCTCGCAGTGGTCACCCGTTCGCAACAGTATGGCGATTCCAACGGAGGCTTTGTCCTCGAAGCGAACAGCGGATCACCAATTGCAGGCGCGACCGTGCGCCTGTGGCAACGCAACAATCAGGGACAGTTTATCGAGCAGAAACCCGCCAAGACCGACAAAGACGGTCGCTTCCAGCTCAAGAGCGACTCCAACAATCAAGGCTACCTCTTGCTCGCCGAATCCAATGGACGGGCTGTATCCAGCGCCGGCGAAAATTATTCCTATCAATACCAGGATCCTAATCTTATCACCTCGGAAACTGTCTTCTTCACTGACCGCGCGCTTTACCGCCCCGGGCAGATGATCAGCTATAAAGGAATCTGCATCAATGCGGACCGCGTTCACGGCAGCTACAAAACACTCGCCGACGAAGAGGTTGAAGTCTCCTTCCGCGATTCCAACGGCAAGGAAATCGCCCGCGCGAAACACACAACCAACGACTACGGTTCATTCGCCGGCACCTTTACCGCGCCGCGCGGCCGGTTGCTGGGACGCATGTCCATCGTGGTGAGTGATGGTCCGAAAGGAAACGCCGACTTCAACGTCGAAGACTACAAACGGCCAAAATTTCAGGTGGAGTTAAACGCTCCCTCGGAAGCCCCAAAACTTAACGCCACAGTGAAGGTGACCGGCAAAGCCACGGCCTACACCGGTTCCGCAACCGGCGGGGCCACCGTGAAGTGGAGCGTCGAACGCGCCGCCATGCTTCCGCGATGGTTTTGGTGGTGGCGGCCACCGGCGACAAAAGCCATCGCCCACGGCACCGCCGCCACCGCACCGGATGGGACGTTCGCGATTGAATTCACCGCCGAATCAGATCGGACGATTCCAGAGAAAAATGAGCCGACGTTCGCCTACACGATCCACGCCGACGTCACCGACACCACGGGCGAAACCCGCTCGGAAGATCGAACCATCCTCGCGGGTTACACGGCGTTGCAAGCGTCGCTGACCGCAGACGAATGGCAGACGCCGCAAAAGCCCGTCGAGTTCACGATCGAAACCACTTCGCTCGACGGCGACGCCCATGCTGCGGGCGGGAAATTGACGATCAACGGACTTAAACAACCGCTCAAAGTCGAACGCGCCTCCTTGCAAAGGACCCGATACGGGTGGGACGGAAACCAAACGGAACCCAAAGTTGATCCGGCAAATCCCGATTCCTGGAACGTCGGCGCGCTCGTCTCCGAGCAGCCATTCGCGACCGACGCCACCGGCAAGACGAAAGCCAGCGCTACGCTTCAGCCGGGCATCTACCGGGCAACCTTGGAAACTAAGGATCGCTTCGGAAAAGCAGTAACCGCGCGGATGACCGTCGAGGTCGTCGATCCGCACGACGCGCGTTACACCGTCAAATTGCCGAACCATTTCTCGTCGCCAAAATGGTCGGTCGAACCGGGCGAAACATTTCACGCGCTTTGGGGCACGGGCTACGACTCCGGGCGCGCGTTTGTTGAACTGGAATGCGACGGCGTAGTCCTGAAAAGTTATTGGACCGATCCCGCTCGCACGCAGGACCTGATCGAACTTCCCGTCACCGAGGAAATGCGCGGCGGAGTAACGGTCCGCGTCACGTATGTCCGGGAAAATCGCGCCTATTTCAACGAGCGGATCCTGCAGGTTCCTTGGACGAACAAACAACTTAGCATAAAATGGGAGCACTTCCGGTCGAAACTGATGCCCGGTGAAAAAGAAACGTGGACCGCAACCATCACCGCCCCCGATTCGAAACGCGCCGCAGCCGAAATGGTCGCCACTCTTTACGATGCATCGCTGGATCAGTTCCAGCCGCATAACTGGCCCGAAGTATTCAATGCATTCCGGAATGAATTCTCGCACCTTGCTTCCGGTTTCCAAAACACGGAACTCGATTTTAGGGTAGTTCATGGGTGGCCATCTCTTGAACAAAGGGCCGACGACTGGGACTACCGTACGCTTTTTAGCCACCTTGGCCTGACAGGTGGGGATGAGGAAATTTTCTTGTCTCCATTTATGGTGGAATCGGCCAATGACGAAGGCTACAGCGCACCGTCGCTAGCAGGCTCCCGTGTGCGAACGGAATTGAGAGATAGTGCTGCGTCAATTTCCGTAGTAACAGCGCAGTTCCTCGGGGACGCGGGTGCAATCGACAAGAAAGATTTTTTGAGCCATACAAATAGGGCGGACGTTGGAGGCTTGGCTCCCGGCGCGAAACCCGACCTCAACAAAGTCTCAGCCCGAAAGAATCTCAACGAAACCGCTTTCTTCTTTCCGCAATTGCTCGCGGACAAAGACGGGGTGGTGAAAATGGTGTTCACGATGCCGGAGGCGCTGACGGAATGGAAATTTCTCGGCTTCGCCCACGATCGGGAACTCCGCTCCGGCTTCATCACCGCCAAGGTCGTCACGGCCAAGGATCTGATGGTCGAACCCAACCCGCCCCGCTTCGTGCGCGAGGGCGATGAGATTGAATTCACCGTCAAGGTCAGCAACCAGACCGACCAGCCGCAAACTGGCACGGTCAGACTGACGTTTGCCGACGCCGCCACCCTGAAACCAGAGGACGCCGCGCTGGGCAATCTGACCACCGACAAACCCTTCGACGTGCCCGCGAAACAATCGCGCAGTTATTCGTGGCGCATCGCAATCCCGGACGGCATGGGTTTTCTCACCTACAAAGCGGTCGTCTCGTCTGCACAACTCAGCGATGGCGAGGAAGGCAATTTGCCCGTGCTCAGCCGGCGCATCCTCGTGACCGAATCCCTGCCGCTGCCGATCCGGGGCAAGACGACGAAGGAGTTCGATTTCAAAAAACTCATCGAGTCCGGCAAATCCAGCACACTCAAAAGCGAGTCTCTGACCGTCCAGATGGTTTCGCAGCCGGCGTGGTACGCGGTGATGGCGCTGCCTTACCTGATGGAATATCCGTACGAATGCAGCGAGCAGGTTTTCAATCGTTACTACGCCAACGCCCTCGCCCGCCACATCGCCCAGTCCAATCCGAAGATCCGCCGCGTTTTCGATCTCTGGAAGAACGCATCAATGGTAGGGACTGTTGTCCCCAACAGCCTTGATAGCCCGCTCGAAAAAAACCAGGACC
>JAYVMJ010000470.1:0-4848 GCA_043759025.1 Verrucomicrobiota bacterium
AATACGACACACGTGTGTCGTATTTGCCAACGACGGCCCGGTGCCAGCGCGTTCAGTTGAAGTTGCGCCTCACGACTTTTCCCTCTCAGAGCAGAAAAATTTCAACGGTGAGGACACCCCGCCTATTCAAATGAACCTCCGTGGAAAAACGTTACTTTGCCCACGTGTCTTTCAACGTGATGGTACGATTGAAGACGAGGCGGCCATCGGGAGCAGGGGCATCCTTGTCGAGTGTGATGTAACCGAGACGCTCGAGTTGGAAGCGGTCTTCGGGTTTCGCGTGCGCGAGGCTGCTTTCCAATTTTGCGGTGACGATTTCGAGTGAGTTTGGATTTACCACTTTCAGGAAATCCTCCTGGGCGGCGGGCTCGGGCACGGTAAACAACCGGTCATAAAGTCGGACGTCGGCATCGATGCAACGCGTGGCGCTGACCCAGTGGATCGCGCCTTTGACCTTTCGGTCCGAATTCAAATGACCGGAACGCGTCGTGAGATCCGCAGTGCAACGAAGTTCGACCACGGCTCCCGCTGCGTCCTTCACGATTTCATCGAGCTTGATGATGCAGGCGTATTTCAACCGGACCTCACCGCCGGGCTTGAGTCGGAAATATTTTGGCGGCGGCACTTCGGCGAAGTCGTCGGACTCAATGAAAATTTCCCGCGTGAGCGCGAGGGAACGGACGCTGGGATTTTCGTCCTGAGGGTTGTTGGTCGCGCTGCACTCGATCGCTTCGTCTTCGGCGAGATTGGTTAGGATGAGCTTGATCGGCCGGAGCACGCCGAGCCGGCGTTGGGCGATGGCGTTCAGGTCCTGGCGGACGGCGTTTTCAAATACCGCAATCTCAGTGAGAGAATCAAATTTAGTGACCCCGACGCCGGTGACAAACTGCCGGATCGCGCTCGCCGGGATGCCGCGGCGACGCAGTCCGGAAAGGGTCGGCATGCGCGGATCGTCCCAACTGGTGACGATCTTTTCCGTCACGAGCTGCAGTAACTTGCGCTTGGAAACGATGGTGTAACCGAGATTTAATTTTGCGAATTCGTATTGATGGGGCAGGGCGCGCGGCAGACCGAGGTTTTCCAGAATCCAGTCGTAGAACGGGCGGTGGTCGACGAATTCCAGCGTGCAAATGCTATGGGTGACACCCTCAAGGTAATCGCTCAGGCAGTGCGCGTAATCGTAGAGCGGGTAGATGCACCATTTTTTGCCCGTGTGGTGGTGTGCGGTGTGGCGGATGCGATAGAGCAGGGGATCACGCAGCCAGATGTTTGGTGCTGCCATGTCGATTTTAGCCCGGAGCGAGCGCGCGGCATTCGGGAATTCCCCGGCCTTCATCCGTGCGAACAGGTCGAGATTTTCCGCGACGGTGCGAGTGCGAAAGGGACTGTCCTTGCCGGGTTTGTCGGGCGAACCGCGATAGTGCTCAGTTTCCTCGGGACTCAAATCGCAAACGTAGGCGCAGCCCCGGTGGATTAATGTGACCGCGTAGTCGTAGAGTTGGTCAAAATAGTCGGACGCGAAAAACGGTTCGGCATTGAGCCCGGGCTTTACCGGAGCGAGATAATGATCCGGTTTCCCGTTAACGACGTCTTTGGCTGCGGTGGTTCCCTTGGGTTTAAATCCGAGAGTTTGGTCGGCCCAACCGGCGATCAACCACTGCACGTCATGAGTTATAGAATCGACGTACTCGACGTCCTCCTTCGCAGGATTGGTGTCGTCCATCCGCAGGTTGCACTGGCCATTGTTTTCCCGCGCGATGCCGAAGTTGAGGCAGATCGACTTGGCGTGGCCGATGTGAAGGTAGCCATTGGGCTCCGGAGGAAAACGCGTGACGATCTTGGGGTATCGCCGGGCGGCAACATCCGCCGCGACGAGGTCGCGAATGAAGTCAGTGGGAGCGGGCGCAGGAATGGTCGGATCGGCTGACATGAAGAGGCAAATTGCTTAATCGGGCGGAAGTAGGCAATGACGCAATTCGAGGAGGAATCCATATCCGGATCACCGATCTCAGTGGCTGCGGCGACGATCAGCTTACCTTCGTGAAAGGAGCCTTGGTTTTATTTTTGAACGTGGGTGGCGTTCCCTCCGCGGTCATTTCCTTGATGAGGCCGGTGATATAGGGGACGAGCTGTTTTTTTCGACTGACGACGCCCGGCAGGTCGAAAATTTCGTCTTGTTCGACGTGAGCATAGGAAATGCGGCGAATAAAGTCCGGGTCGCCTTTCACCAGCATCAGCGAATTTTGCGTGTTGATGTCGGTGACGAGGAGACAGGCGAACGCGAGCTTTTCGTCGTTGCGAAGATCGGCCAGCGCCTTGGCCATGGCTTTGGCGTGCTGCCAGAAATTGTCGAAACCGAGTTCCTCCACTTGGGAAACCGAGAAGCGCACTTCGTCTTCGTCGTAGATTTTGAAATCGGAGCGGACGATTTTATCGGGCGGGCTCGCCAGAATCACTGACCCTGAGCTGAAAATGAGTTTGGCGAGGGCCTTGCCTTTAATGTCGGCGAAGGTTTCGAGCCAGGTCAGCACACCCGCGTCCTTTTCGGTTGAGGTGGGACTTTGCAGCAGAAGCGTGTCAGAAATCAGACCGGCCATCATCAAGCCCGCGACATCGGGCGAAGGCGTCAGGTTGTGGCGGCGGAACAAATCGGCGATGATCGTGCAAGTCGAGCCGACTGGTTCGTTGATGAACAGGATCGGTTGCGGCGTGGCCATCGGTCCGAGCCGGTGGTGGTCGATGATTTCAGTAATGGTCACTTCATCCGCGCCCGGCACGGCTTGGGAAAGTTCGTTGTGGTCGACGAGCACGATGCGCGTCGGAACCGGTTTCAGCAGATCGGTCTTGGTCAGGATGCCCTGCAAAATACCGTCCTCGGAGGTCACCATCATGGCGTGCGGGGAATTGGAGCCGAATTTTTTGCGGACGTCAGCGATGCGCATGTCGGCGTTAAGCGTCGTGAATTTTCGCTCGATCAGGCATTCAATCGTGGAAGCCGTGCGCACAAACCAGGCCGTCGTTGCGGTGTCGTGGGGACTGACGATGATGCTGACGCCGCGGGATTGCGCGAGGCTGACGATGGCGGGATCAACCGGGAGATTGCCGCTGATGATCAAGGCGCGAATCCCGAGTTCGATGGCCTTTTGTTGCACGTCAATTCGATCGCCCACGATGATCAGGGCGTTGCCGGCGGGAATGTTGTCCCGTTCGGAAATGGTCCAAAAGGTGTTGATGTCCATCGCGCCAATGCGGACAAAAAGTTGTTCGAGGCGGTTTTCGTCGACGAGGTGCAGGACCGACGCCTTCAGTGAACCCACGATGCGTGCGAGGCTGGTGCGAACCTGACGCATGCTGCGCGGCTCATCGAGGCGCGGAATAAAAAAATGGCCCAGCTGGCCGAGGGTCAACGTGCCGACCATGCGGCGACGATTGGAGATGACCGGCAGCACCGTGATCGGATTTTGATCGAAGACACGCAGTGCTTCGGCGCAGGTCGTGTCGGGTTCGACCGAGAGCGGCTCGGAGGCCATCATGTCGTGGGCGCGCGGTGAGACATCGCTCAAATAAAATGGCAACGGGCTGTGGAATCGGCCGAGAATCGCGTCGATGCGCGCGTTGGAATTTCCGCAACGCGCGGCAACATAGCCACGTTCGCCGCGAGCTTCCTTGAAAGCGGCGTAGGCGATGGCGGAACAGATGGAGTCTGCGTCCGGGTTTTTGTGGCCGATGACGTAAGTGGGATTTGCTGCCGGCATGTTGGTTACCGGAAGATAGGTAACTAAAAGCGCCGAGGTGAAGACATAAAAGAACCCGACCAGTCAAAGTCGGGTTCTTTCCGTGCAGAATTAGGGAAACGCTTAGCCAACCACGCAATCGGATTGGCCCGCGAAACACTATACGGAGGCGTCGAAAAAGGGTCGGCTCAAGGTAGGGCGGATTATCCCTTAATCCGCCGCCTCAGAGCGTCCGAGCATCCTGAACGGCGCGTTAGGGATAACGCGCCCTACCTTTTTTCAGCCCCCTTGAGGCCCTGCTCATCCGTCTGATTTCCGTGTGGTTCGGGGCCAGATTTTTCTGCATGATTTTGGCTTAGGGTGCGTTCTCGGCCACGGTTCCGGTCAGGGTGCCGACGCCGGACGACGATGTGCCGTAGACGCGGGAATTGAGCGCGGCATTGGCGTTGTACGGAATCGCTTGAAGGACTGAGACGCCCTTCGTGCCATTGTTGAGGGTCAGCTGGCTGGCGGTCTCGGTGACATTGCCGTAGAACTGAATGTTTCCGCCCAAAAACGCGACGTGGCCGCCGGTGTCTTTGTAAACGCCGTTGGCCGGACTCCAGGTGCCGGTTGCAAGCAGCCCGCGGGTGAAGGCAACGGGCGTACTCGGGGCGTCGCTCATGCGGAGTCCGCCGACGAACTCGAAACTCAACTGGCGATCAGTGGTGAAGCTCGGGTCCAGGACACTGTGATCTGCCGGGGTGACGATCGCCGCCGGGTAGGAGCCGCTGAATTGCGGATCGTTCTTGGCGAAATAGAAATTCGGATCGGTGAGGATTCCGCGTTTCGCCAAAATGCCCGCCCACAGGAACGGTCCGGCTCCACCGGTGACGGGCACCGGGGTTTGGGCGGCGAGTGCGGCGGGATCGGGCAGACGATCATTGTTATCGGCCGCATAGATCGTCGCGGCCTTGACGATTTCGCGGAGGTTATTGGCGTCCACCGTACGTTGCGCGGTCTCGCGGACCTTGCCAACGGTGGGAAAAATCAAAGCCGCCAGAATGCCGATGATGGCAATAACTGTAAGCAGCTCGATGAGGGTGAAACCTGACTGGGCAGTGCGTGTTTTCAT
>JAYVMJ010000471.1:0-6286 GCA_043759025.1 Verrucomicrobiota bacterium
AAGTCACGTGAATATTTAGCATTAGTATTGTCCATGATAGATTTCGAGTATCGTCGGACACACAATGATCAAGAAATTCATGCAATTAACTGCTTCCGCAGCGTGACCTATCAGCAAACTGGGGCGATGACCTTCCTCAACAATACTCGGCCTGCTTCGAGTCGATAAGGCGCTGAACCAGATCCCTAATTGCAGGGTCACTATCATATCTTGGCACCTCGAATCCGCTATTCGCTGCATTCGCGAGATCAGCGAACGACGCATAGTCCGTAGACAACTCCAAGTCGTGTCGAGACTCTAGCGACGGGTTGCTATCTACCGCTGCAATAAACCATTTTCCACGAGTGTCGGAGATCCACGGCCTTTGCGTAAAGCTGTGCGTATAGAAGAGCGGAAGGTCTGGATTGGGAACGAATTTTATGTTCATTGTTTTAGGATCGATGGTGGTATCGGAATAATGCCGCTATCGGACACTACTTGATCCGTTCCGATTTACCTAAATATTTTGCATAAAAAATTCAGTTACGACTCAGCCCGTCGCAATAATTCATACGAAAATGGCACTCAAAATGGGTCACTCGCAGTTTTTGCGAACCGCCTCAGCCCGGCAATCTCCACTTGGCGCGTTCCAAGGCGGCGGCGAGTTGCGCCTGCGTAAATGATCGGTCGAGACCGTCGTCAATTCCGGCGGCGCGGATGGTTTCCTTTTCCTCCAGCTTAATTTCGCCCGTCAACGCCACGAGCCACGTTTCACCCGTCGTCGGAAGTTCACGGCGGATTTGTCGGGCGATCTCCTTTCCGCCATGGGCATCAATTGCGACGTCCATGAAAATGACCTCATAGGCTCGACGTTTAACCGCGTCGATCACCGCCGCCCGGTCGCCAACGAAATCAACGTGGCAATTCAGCGCAGCAAAATGCTTCCGCAATTCCGCGTCGCCAGCGCCCTCTTTTTGCGCAAAAAGAACGCGCACCGGCTCGGGCGGTGGTAAAGGCGGCGTAACCGGCTTGGTCGGCGCGGTCGCGGCGGCACCCCGGCTCGGCCAGAATATTTCCACGAAGGCGTCAAACAACTGCGTGGGTTTGACCGGCTTTGTGAGCATCGCGCTTGCCCCGGAGCCCAAGCGGTCGCGCTGACGTTGCGCGGAGAGTAAAACAACGGGCAAGGCCATCCGACCCGGCTGTTCCCTGATCGCGGCCAAAAATATTTTCCCGTCCGCGCCCGCAGTTTCCGCATCGACGACTGCGACGTCGAACTTCCGCTCACCGCCCAGTTGTTCCAGCGCAGCCGCCGCCGACGCGGCTTCGACGGGCTCCATGCCCCACGTCCTGACCCGTTCCACCATAATCCTGCGCGCGGTGTCGTTTGATTGCGCGACGAGGACGCATCGACCGGACAAACTTGCGGGTGCTCCAGGCGGCACCGCCGCTCCGTCGGCCACCACCGAGAGCCGCAGCGTAAACGAAAATACGGAGCCCCGGCCCAACTTGCTTTCCGCCGTGATGCGTCCGCCCATCAGCTCCACCAATCGTCGCGAGATCGCAAGCCCGAGTCCCGTCCCTCCGAATTTCCGTGTCATCGAGGCATCAACCTGACTGAACGCCTTGAACAAACGCTCCATCCCCTCGGCCGAAATGCCGATGCCGGTGTCGCAAACCTGGAAAAGCAGGTCCACCGTCTGCTCCTGGCGCGCGGCCACTGTCGCCGTCACGAGGACTTCGCCCTTCTGGGTAAATTTCACGGCATTACCCACGAGATTAACCAAGACCTGACGCAGCCGAATCGCATCGCCCACGACCATCGCCGGCAGGTCGTCCGCGATTTCGTAAAGCAATTCGAGGTGTTTTTTGGCGGCGTGCTGCGCGAGCAAATCCAATGCGCCTTCCACACAATCACCCACCGCAAACTCGGTGTGCTCGAGATCCAGCCGGCCCGACTCAATTTTTGAAAAATCTAAAATGTCGTTGATGATCGTCAGCAACGACTCGCCGCTTTGCCGGATGATTTCCGCCGACTCGCGCTGCTCGGGATTGAGCGGCGTATCGAGCAACAGACTGGTCATTCCAATCACGCCGTTCATGGGCGTGCGAATCTCATGGCTCATCATCGCGAGAAACTGGCTCTTCGCCTGGTTGGCTTTTTCCGCCGTTTCCATCGCCTCGCGCATTTGTTCCGACTGCCGCTTGCGGGCCGTGATATCCAGCTGTAAGCCCATGAAACCTTCCACGTCGCCGTCCTGGTTGATGACGGGTTGGATCTCCAGTTCGATCCAGACCTTGCGACCGTCCTTGGTATAATTGAGAATTTCCCCGAGAAATCGCCGGCGCATTTTTCCCGCCTCCGCCATCGCCTGCAGCGCCTTCGGATCGCTGTCGGGACCAACCATAAAATCGGCCGGCTGCCGTCCCTTGATTTCATCGAGCGTATAGCCAAACATACGCGTGAAGCCCTCATTGATCCACTCCACCCGCCATTCGGAATCGGTAATGATCACACCACTTCCCGTGTGACTGGCCACCAAAGCAAGCCGGCGCAGGTCGACGGTCATGTCCCGTGCCAACACCAATGCCCGGGTCCGAGAGCTCACCAACGCCCACGTGAGCAAGGTCACGAGGACACTGAAAACCATGCCGACGCCCAAGACCCACGCGGGCAGCGAATTTAACGCCGCCTGCGAGAATTCCGACCGCGCGGTCAGCAGGAGAGTCCAACGTTGTCCGTAAATATCCATCGATTGCACGGTCTGCGGCAAGTCTCCGGGAGGGTCGCGTTCAGTGATCACCCGATCGGGCTCGCCCCTTAGCCGGCCTTCGGAATCGTAGAGCAAATTCTCCAGCCGCATCTCGTCGCCTTGGAAGAGTTTGAAATCGATTTGTTGCACCGCGTTCTCCGCTGCGCCGTCCATCAATTGATCGATGCGAATGGGCGCATAAACCCAGCCATGCAGTGCGGCCATCCGTTCCCCCCGCGTCGCCGGGACGGCCCCTTTTTTATAAACGGGTTGAAAAAGCAAGAAACCGGGGACCTCCTTCCCATCATAGTTCACCCGGATGCGTCGGGAGAGAATAAGCGCGTTTTCCGCTGCCGCCATTTCCGCCGCCTGCCGTCTGGTCAAACCCGAGGCGATGTCGAGTCCGAGCACGTCGGTATTGTGGCGGCGCGGCTCGATCGCCACCACCACATAGAGCAGGTCATCAGTTCCGTTTCGCTGAACTTTGAAGCCGGCCTCCCCCTCCGCCCGCATGCGGGCTTCCAGCGCGTCGATGCCGGCACGTGGAATCTTTTCCACATAACCCAAGCCCACCACCCCGTCGCCCAATTGGGCCGACACCGTGCGCAGGTAAACCGACCAGTCCGCCGCCGCCACGTTGTCGCCGGCGAGCGGGAAGGCCGCTGCGCCCTGCAACAACAGCGCCGCCGTGTCGAAGCGCCGCCGCAACGTCTCTTGCACGCGCTCGGTGAGCCGTTCAAACTGCGCCTGTCTCGTGCGATGAACTTCACGTCCCGTCAGCCACCAAGCCGCCACGGTCAGTCCGGCGGTGACGACAAAAACCATCCACGGCAGCAACGCACTGCGCCGGGAAATAGGTTTGGGGACGGACGAAACGGACATCGGATGAATGTGGCTCGCCGTCGTTTCAAGGCGACATCGTTTTTGCGCAAATGCGGGGTGAACCCGGCGCAGCCCGCCCGGGCTTTCGCGCGGCAACCGATTTGAAATTTGTTTACAACCCAGTCGGTGATTTCAACTCGTTCGCGGCTCGTTGCGGTTCATGATCCGCCCAATTTTCGCACCAACCACTCGGCTGCGGTCCCGCCGGCGGGACGCCCCAGCAGGTTCCTCAAGCGCGTCGCTTGCGCCACCGTGTGATCGCGGCGCTTTGGGTCGGCGATGCATTCGCGGAGTTGGGCCGCGAGTGCGTCCGGCATCGCCGCGCCCTGGATAAATTCCGGATACATCGGCTCTTTCAACAGCAGATTCGCGATCCCGATGTATTCAATTTTCACCCACCACCGCGCGAGCAGGTAGGTGATCGCGTTGGTGCGGTAGGCAATCGCGCCCGGAATCCCCGCGAGCGCGCAATGCAGCGACATCGTGCCGGAACTGGTCAGGACCGCACAGGTGCCAAAAGACTCGGCGCCCTTCTCCGCGTCGACCGGTCGCAGTTCCACTTTTCCCGCCAATTGCGGCCACCGGGCAAGTTCAGCGCGCGCGACGGCGGCGACTTCCTCGCTGGGGAAAAGCACGACTGCCCGTGCAGCGGGCGCCGTCTGCCCAAACTCAGCAAAACCCGCGAGCAGCAGCGGGAAAATCAGCTCCACGGCTTGGACCCGGCTGCCGGGCAGCAGCAACACCGGACCCGCCGGGTCATAGCGAACCGGCGACACATAGTCGGGCGCAAGAAACGGATGCCCGACAAACTCCACCGGCAACGTCGTGTCTTTGTAACACGGCGGCTCAAACGGAAAAATCACCGCGAGCGCATCGAGATCACGCGCCATCGTGAAACGCCGCTTCGCCTTCCACGCCCAGATCTGCGGCGAAATATAAAAAAGCAGCTTTACCTTCCCTCCGCTCTTCACGCTCAAGCCTCGCTCGCGCAAGCGCGCCGCCAGACGCAGATTGAAACCGGGATAATCGATGAAACAAATCGCCTTCGGTTGATATTGTTCCACCCAGCGCACCGTCGCTTCGAAGAGTGCCTTGAAAAACGAATAGTGTTTCAACACTTCGACAAAGCCCACGACCGAACTCGCGGTGAGATCGTGCAGCAATTGCGCGCCAGCTGATGCCAGTTCGGGTCCGCCGAGCGCGCAGATTTTCAATCCGGGGTGCGTGACGTGGAGTTCGCGCACCACGCGCGCCGCGTGTTCGTCACCAGAATGCTCGCCGGCAACGATCAGCAGGTCGACCACGCCCGACTCCGGGGCCGGGAAGCCAAAGGGCAGGGACGCCTTTTCGCTCATCGGATTTCTCCCGGTGATTTCTCCCGACTTCCCGAGGTCCTCACTTCTGCGCCTTCCTGATTTGTTCGGTGATCGTGATTGCCACCTCGAGCGCGGATTTGCCGAGTGCGCCGCTGACCTTGGGTTGCACGGCGGTTTTCACGCTTTCAATAAAAGCCGTGAGCTCGATCGCGAGCGGTTCGCCCTTCTCAATCGGAATTTCGTGCACTGGAATCGAGGAACCCGCGTCGCCCGCCTTGGCGAGGCCAATTTTCAATTTCAACCCGTAGGCGATGATATCGCTTTTCTTCACGAGGTGTCCCTTCTGGTTCATGAAATCGAGCGAGAGATAGGCGTTGTCCTGAAACACACGAATCTCCCGGTTTTTCTTCATGCTCATGCGGCTCGCGCTGAGATTGGCCACGCAGTTGTTTTCGAATTCGATGCGCGCATTCGCGATGTCCTCGGTTTTCGAAAGGACGTTGATGCCGACGCTGTCGATCTTGCGAATCGGGGATTTCACGAGCGCGAGCACGATGCCGATGTCATGGATCATCAAGTCGAGCACCACGCCCACCTCGGTGCCGCGCGTCTGGTACGGCGCGAGGCGTTCGGTCGTGATGTATTGCGGGCGCCCGGTGTGCTTTTCCAGATAGCTCATCACCGGGTTGAAATGTTCAACGTGTCCGACCTGCACCAAACAGTTGTTTTGCCGGGCGGCGGCGAGGACCTGCTCGGCTTCCTCCAGATTGGCGCAAAGTGGTTTTTCGATCAGCAGGTGACATCCCTTGGCCAGCAAGGGCAGCGCGACCTGCGCATGTTTATCCGTCGGCACGACCACGCTGATCGCGTCGCATGCATCGCCCAACTCCTCGATTGTGGCAAAGCGCCGGCAGTTGTGGCGCGCGGAAATTTCCGCCGCGCGGGCATCGCTCGCTTCGAAAATGCCGACGAATTCGACGTCCGGCAGTGAGGCGTAGATGCGGGCGTGATGCTGACCGAGGGAACCGACCCCCGCGACCCCGCATTTGATTTTTGGCTTGGCCATCCCGTGATGCTCAATTCGTCCCCGTAATGAGGCAACAGCGATGTTGACGGAAAGGGTGCATCGGTTGGCGACAGCAGAAACGATCCAGCGAACTGCTCGCCACGCCCCGCTCAGCCAAAACCAATCAGTCTGATTTAACCACAGAAGACGCAGAACACACCGAGTAAACAACCCCGGGGCAAGCCCCGAGGCATTGAAACGAAGCCAACCATGCCGCTGATCAGTTATGCTCTCCTCCGTGGCACGGGCGTCCCGCCCGTGTTCGCCCGGGCCCACGGGCCAGAGGCCCG
>JAYVMJ010000472.1:0-3779 GCA_043759025.1 Verrucomicrobiota bacterium
GGCAACACCACTTTTGGCGCGGGATTACCTGCGGGTCCGGTCAGTCGGATCGATTTCGATGCTTGCGTTCGTTTCGATGGGACAATTTGTACGGCGGACGTGGATGGGCGTCGTCTCGAAATGCTGCTGGCCAACGCCAATCAAGGAGTGGACACCGCCTTTGAAAAGCGGCGCGGTGAATATCTCGTGGTGAATGGCCCAAAAACGATTGATCCGGCCAAACGATATCGGATCGCGACCACCGACTGGGGAGCGCGCAACTCCGCGAACTACTTCGGCTTGCCGGCGATTGAATGGCGGGAATTGAGCGGGCCGAAACTCAAGGCCCGGGTTCTCGGCGGTCTCGCGGCTCCAAGCGTTGAAGCCCAACGCTGATTCCGACCGTCAAATTCGCTTTCCGCAGCTTCAAGTTACTTGTTCAGAGCGAAATAACACCGCAGAAAAATTGCGGGGCGGGCGACAGAATCGCATCGCTTCGGGAGAGGAGATTACTTTGCTGGCAACGTATGGGATTCTTCGATCGTTTGGCTGCCAAGAAAACTACCCCTGAACCGGTTGCGCCGGTTGCCGAACCGGTGGTGGAAAAGAAACCGGTGGTCGGGGCAATCCTGCCATTGCTGGCCAGCGCCCGGGAAAAATTGAAAGCGCGGGATCTCGCAGGGGCGATGGAGATCTACGAACAAGTGTTGCCGGCCGCCGTGGATCGCTCGGACGTGATGGTCACGATTTCGGCGGATCTCGGAACCAATGGATACGTGCGGGAGATCATCGAACTGCTCGCGCCGCGCTACGATCTGGAAAAACACGGTGCGGCGGCCGGCGTTAATCTTTTGCAAGCTTACCTCGCCGCGCGGGACACCGATTCGGCGCAACACTTGCTCGATTTGCTTTTTTCGCTGCAGCGCCCCGAACTCGAAGCCCGGCTGATTGGCTTTTCAAAGGCGCTTTCGGAACTTTTCATCAGCGAGGGCGAGGCCGCGGATTCCTCCACGCCGAACGAACCGCGCACGGCGAAAAAAATCAATCTTGTCAGCATCAGCAAACCGATCTGGTCCTACGGTCTCGAAGCGCAGCACGGGGCAATTTTGCCGAAGCCCGAGGGGAAAGTGCGCCGCGTCGCCTTTGCCCAACTTTCGATGCCAGGCACGGCGGATGCGATGGAACAAGCGACCAGAATTGAGGACGACAACGGTCGGTTGAGCCGCGCCTTTGCGCTGTGGATGGCAGAGACATTTTCCTACAGCGCGGGCTACGAAGCGGTGGCCGCACTGGGCTTGATGGACCGGGAACACTACGCGCTTTTTCCCACCGAATGGACCTCAGAAAATCTTCGCCAGCTCAATGAGACATCCAGTTCCAAGGGCCTGGACTATATCGTGGCCGGCTGGATGCGGGCGCATAATGATGACTTTGAACTCGGTGTGCGGATTTGGGAGGTGAAGAAATTCCGGGAACTCAAATCATTTTCGGTTCGCTTTGCCCCTTCGACGGCGAACGAAGAGTTGCTGAAAATTCACGGCCAGTTGCGCACTTACATGGAGTGGTCTGCGCTCCCGGCTGGCAAGGGCATCGGCTATGAACCGCCGACGGATCCGGTCGCCTATCTGCAAGCGCTGGGGGCTTCGATTTCCCTCTTTCTGGGCGGAAAAGCATTGTTGCCCGCGAACCATCTTCGGCTGGAAACGGCACCGTTCGTTTCGGCGGTGCAGGCGAATCCCGCGGACGTTCGCGCGAATCTGGCGTTAATCACCGGTTTGCAGCGCCTAAAGGAATTGGGCGGGACGTTAGACGACGAGGCTCTGGGTTTGGCCCGCACCTGGCTCGCGTCGGACGCGGCGCAGGCACTCGGATTGAGCGGCATCGAGCTATGATCGGACTGATTTGCGCGGAGCCACGGCGACCCCGCCGTGGTTTGGGCGAAATACCGCAGCGAAGTCGCTGCGGCGGCAGTTTGACGACGCGATGAGAGAGACCGCCGAAATAAAAAGACCCGGCTCGCAGCCGGGTCTTGGAATGAGAAAAGAAAAAATCGCGGATCCGATTACGGATGCTTTGCGTTGTAATACGCGATGAAATCGGGCGTCAGGTCCAATTCCACTTTTGCATCGAGCAAGGCATCGCCGAGCTTGGATGCGTCGAACAGCATGCTTACTCCCCGGTCCTTGGCGAAAGCGCGGAGTTCCTTGCCCACTTGAGCGGTGATCGGTCCCTGGGTTTCCTGCTGGCGTTGTTGAAAGTCGGCGGAGGCCTTTTGTTGTTTTGCCTGCAGCTCCTGCTGCATCTTCAAACCAGTGGTCTGTTTTTCTTCGAGGGCCTTGGCGTTGCCTGTGGGATCGGCCCGGAGGTGGTTGATTTCGCCGGCAAGCGTTCGGAGTTTTTCATTGAGCAGCGACAGCTCGCTTTGCGTGGCACTGAATTCCACTTCCAAGGCTTTGGCTGATCGCACCAATTCCTTGATGCCGGTGGTTTCGTCGAGAAATTGGGCGGTGTTGACGTAGGCGATCCGCGCGGGCTCGATGGTTTTGGCCGCGGCAGCGGGCGTTGATTGGGCAGACAATGAAGCGGTCAGCGCACCAACCGCCAGCAAGCCGAGACAGAGACGAAAAGATTTCATGGGACGCCAGAGCTAATGTCCGCCGTGCCGTTGGCAAAGGCTAAATCAGCGCGTCGTGGCGAGTTGTCCGCAACCGGCGGCGATATCGATGCCCCGGCGCTGGCGGACGGTGCTGGGCAGACCGTGCTCGGCGAGAATCTGTTGGAAGCGGCGGGCGGCGTCGCGGCCGGTTGGGCCGCCGTCGTATCCGGCCGTTGGATTTAACGGGATCAGATTTACCTGTGCGAGTTGGCCGCGCAGGAGCCGTCCGACAGCGTGGGCGTTTTCCGGGGAATCGTTTTTCCCCTCAATCAGTGTCCATTCGAAAAAAATGCGGCGTTCCCGCTTCCCAATATAATAGCGGCAGGCATCCATTAATTCCGGCAACGGCCATTTTTTTGCGATTGGAACCAATGCCGCCCGTTCTTCCTGGGTGGCGCCATGCAGCGAAACGGCGAGATGAACCGGCCGAGCTTCGTCGGCGAGCCGGATGATCCCCGGCACGACGCCCACGGTGCTTAACGTGATTTTTTTTGCCGCGAGGGCGAGGCCGGTTGGATCGCGCAGAATGTCGATGGCCGTCATCACGGAATCGTAGTTGTGCAACGGTTCGCCCATGCCCATCAGCACGATATTGCGCAGGCGTTCGTGACGACCATGCGGGGAGTGGCTCTCCGGTTCGGCGAGCGCGGCGCTGTGGGTTCCGCAACGGAGAATGGCATCAACGTGCATGGCCTGCGCGACGATTTCGCCGGGCGTGAGATGACGGACAAATCCCATTTGGCCGGTCGCGCAGAAAACACAGCCCATCGCACAACCCGCCTGACTGCTGATGCACGCGGTGACGCGGCCGGTATAGCGCATCAGGACGGTTTCAATCCGGCGATGGTCCGCGAGCGAAAGCAGGTATTTGTGCGTGAAGTTGTCGCTGCTCTTTTGTTCAACCGCCACGGTGAGTCGCCCGAAAGAAAGTTCGCTCTCCCCCTTGATGCGGAAACGCACCGGCAGTTCCGGCATGTCGGCCCAGGTTTCCTTTCCCTCGCGATAGACATATCCCCAGAGTTTCGCGCTGTGGACGGGCGAAAATCCCCACTTTGTCGTGAGCGCGAGCAATGCGTCGCGGGTGAGATCATAAAAGTTGACGGGAAGGGAAGACATTTTGTCGATGTGGCTTTAGGGCGGCCGA
>JAYVMJ010000473.1:0-6359 GCA_043759025.1 Verrucomicrobiota bacterium
GAGGTTCCGGTCGCGAGTATAAGGTAATCGGTGATGCTGGAAAGTTTGCTCACGTCGAGGACGCGGAGATCCTCAGCCTTCTTGGCGTCAAGCGCCTGCACGATCAGCGTGAGCAGTTTGTTCGACGGCTTTTTTTTGCCGGCCGGTTTGGTCGTTTTTCTGACGCTTTTGGCTTTCATTTTAGGTCAGCGATAAAGTTTTTTATCTTCAATATAAGCGATAACTTTCTGCGGACAGATATAATTGAGCGAAAACCCCTCCCTCACCCGCCTGCGAAGCTCGCTTGAACTGATCTCGATCAGATGTCCGTCGCAGCGGTGCAGTCGTAGGCCCGGAATCTCGGTGTGCGTCCTGATTGGATGTCCGGGCCGCTCGAGAAAGATGAACTCCACCAACTGGGTTAATTCGGCAATCTCCTTCCATTGGTGCAACAACGGCAATTGATCGCCGCCGATAATCCAAAACAACTCGTCCTTGGGGAACTGCGCCCGGAAATATCGCGCGGAATCGACCGTAAAGCTCAACCCGCCTTTTCGCAGTTCGTAATCCGATATTTCCAAGCGACGGTCCCATTCGCACGCCGCTTGGAGCATTTTCCACCGGTCTTCCGTGGAAGTTTGCACATCATTTGGTTTTAATGGCGCCTGGGCGGCTGGAACGAGAAAGAGCCGATCCAGTTTATTCTGCTCGTAGACGTCTTGGGCGGCAATCAAGTGGCCGAAATGCACCGGGTCGAAACTTCCGCCAAGAAAACCAATCTTCATAAATCGCCGCGTCGGTTTCCCACCAGCGGTGGCAGCACGGTTTGAATTGATGAGACGATCGGTTTTACCACAGATCCTACCATTCACCGCCCGAACAAGTTTCGGCAATCCCAAAGCCTCGACTCTCGCTGATAGTTCCCAGCGGAAAAATTATCGGAATTGCCACCGCACGTAGTTCGGTCAAAAATTCCCTCCCTAACAATTAAAGCCATGAAATTACCCCGCTTATTTCCCGTTCTGTTCGCCGTCGCGTTGCCTCTTGTTGCGCAGGCGCAGAAATTCACCATCGCGGTCGTGCCCAAAGGCACCACCCACGAATACTGGAAATCGATCCATGCCGGGGCCGTTAAAGCGCAGCGCGAACTCGCCGCGTCGGGCGTGACGGTCGATATCATCTGGAAAGGCCCGCTCAAAGAGGACGACCGCGAACAACAGGTGCAGGTCATCGAAAATTTCATTGGCCGCCATGTCGACGGCATCGTGCTGGCTCCTCTCGACGACCGGGCCCTTGTCGCTCCGGTCGAAACGGCCGTTCGCGGCAAGATTCCCGTCGTTATCATCGACTCTGGCCTGGCCACGAAGGCCTATTCGAGTTTTGTCGCAACGGACAACCTCGAGGGCGGGCGCATCGCCGCGCGGCATCTCGGGAAACTGCTCGGCGGCAAGGGCAATGCGATCATGCTTCGTTACGCTGTCGGATCCGCGAGCACCGAGGAACGCGAGGCTGGATTTCTTGAGGTCATGAAAAAAGATTTCCCCGGCATCCGACTTCTTTCCACCGATCAACACGCCGGCGCCACGCGCGACACCGCCAAGGCCGCCGCGGAAAACCTGCTCAGCCGTTACGGCCAGTCCCTCAATGGCGTATTCGCCTCGAATGAATCGTCCGCCGCCGGGATGCTGCTTGCGCTGCGTGACGCCGGCCTCGCGGGCGGCAAGGTCAAGTTCGTCGCCTTTGACTCTGGCGAAACCCTCAATGCCGGTCTGAAAGCGGGCGATATCCAAGGTATGGTCGTACAGAATCCTCTCAATATGGGTTATATCGGCGTCAAAACCGTGGTCGCGGTCCTTCGCGGTGAAAAAGTCGAACGGCGGATCGATACCGGTGTTGGCTTCGTGACCTTGGAAAATTTCAACGATCCTGCGATGGCCGATATTGTTAACCCACCGTTGGCAAAATATCTCGAATGATGGCTTCCGCCACCATGGCAGATCAGCGTCCGGCGATGTTTGTCTCCCTCAGTTTTTCCCGTCATCGATCCGACTAATGCCTGCTCCCCGCCTTCGCCTGGCCGGCATTCAAAAAAGCTTCGGTGCAACCCGCGCGCTGAAGGATGTATCGCTTGAAATCGCGCCGGGTGAAGTCCACGCGCTCATCGGCGAAAACGGTGCGGGCAAAAGCACGCTGATGAAGGTGCTCAGTGGCGCGCACGCACCCGATCACGGGCGGATGGAATTGAACGCGCAGGCCTACCTGCCTGAAAATCCCCACGACGCCCGGACGAAGGGCGTCGCCATGATTTACCAGGAGCTGAACCTCGCGCTCCACCTCAGCGCGCAGGAGAATATTCTTCTCGGCACCGAGTCAGCCCGCTTTGGCTGGATTAATCGGAGCGATTCTCGCGAACGCGCGCGCAACGCACTCGCCCAACTCGGACACGAAAGCCTCGATCTCAGCCGACCCGCCGGTGACTTCTCAATCGCGGAACAGCAAATCATTGAGATCGCCCGCGCCCTGCTCATCAAGCCGCAGGTGCTGATCATGGATGAGCCCACAAGCAGCCTCACCCAGGCCGACACCGAAAAACTTTTTCTCACGATGGACCGGTTGCGCACGCAGGGCGTCAGCGTAATCTATATCAGCCATTTTCTCGAAGAATGCCGTCGCATCGCCGATCGCTACACGGTGCTCAAGGATGGCGAAACCGTCGGATCCGGCGAGATGCGCGACGCGAGCCCCGATCAAATCGTGACGTTGATGACCGGTCGCGAAGTGAAAGACCTTTACCCGCGCACGGCCCACGAACCCGGAGAAGTCGTGCTCGAAGTTAAATCCGCCGCCAGTGCTCCGCGCTTAAAAAGCGCCAGCCTACAGCTGCGTGCCGGAGAAATCTTCGGGTTGGCCGGCCTAATTGGCGCAGGGCGCACCGATTTGATCCGCACCATTTTTGCGTTGGATCGATTGGATCGCGGTCAAGTTTGCCTCATCGGCGAATCGTCCACGCGTGCCACGCCGCGCGCCCGCTGGCAGCAGGGCGTCGGTTTCCTCAGCGAGAATCGCAAAGAGGAAGGCCTCATGCTCAACCAGTCCATCGCCAACAATCTCACCCTCACAAAAATGGGTTCTTTTGGCCGCTTCGGGTTGGTGGGCGGCCGTCGGCAGCAGGCCGTGGCGCAGCGCTGGGTTGATGAATTACGCGTCAAATGCCGCGACAGTTCGCAAACGATCGGCGAACTTTCCGGCGGCAACCAACAAAAGGTCGCCATCGCCCGCCTCCTCGAACATCCCGCCCGCATCTTCCTGCTCGATGAACCCACGCGCGGCATCGACGTCGGCAGCAAGGCGCAGATCTACCAACTCATCAGTGAGCTCGCGGCCGCCGGCAAAGCAGTCGTCGTCGTCAGTTCCTACCTGCCCGAACTGCTCGGGCTTTGCGATACCATCGGCGTGATGTGCCGCGGCGAGCTCACCGCCATCCGTCCCCGGGCCGCGTGGAGCGAAACCGAAATCATGCGGGTCGCCATCGGCAGCGCCCAACCCCAGCAATCTTCCGTATAATGAACGCCACTTTGAAAAAAATCCTGGAGAAAGGCGGACCTTTCATCGGCCTGATCCTCGTCATCGCGCTTTTCTCGATCCCCGCCGAATCGCGCGAATTTTTCCTCACCTACAACAATTTCAAAATCATTTTCACCCAAACGGTGATCGTTGCCATCGGCGCGCTCGGCATGACCATGATCATCGTCAGCGGCGGCATTGATCTCTCGGTGGGATCCACGATCGCATTCACCAGCGTTATCGGCGCGCTGCTCATTCAACACGGCTGGGGACCTGTTTCAGTTGTGATCGCAATCATCGTCTCGGGCGGACTCATCGGGTTGCTCAACGGACTGCTGATCGCCGGACTGCGCGTGACGCCTTTCATCATCACCTTGGGTACGCTTGGTATCGTCCGGGGACTCGCGATGAAGTTGGCCCAAAGCCAGACCGTCAACTACGACAGCTCTCCCCTCAACACGTGGATGACCACGAAAAATCCCTTCAGCCATGCGCTGCCACTGGGCGTGTGGCTCACGCTATTGTTGGCGATGCTCACCTCACTCCTGATGTGCAAAACCGTTTTCGGCCGGCATATTTTTGCGCTCGGTTCAAACGAAGCGACCGCCCGGCTCTGCGGTATCCCGACGCCGCGACTCAAGGTGCTCGTCTACGTGATCGCCGGCTGCCTATTCGGCGTCGCCGGCTTATTTCAACTCTCCCGCCTGCGACAGGGTGATCCCACGGTCGCGGTGGGTCTTGAACTCGACATCATCGCTGCTGTCATCATCGGCGGTGCCAGCCTGAACGGCGGGGTCGGAACAATCCTCGGTTCCATGATCGGCGCGCTCATCATGGCCGTGCTTCGCAACGGGTCACAACAGATGGGTTGGCCGACGGAAAACCAACTGATCATCATCGGCGTCGTAATCATCGTGGCCGTGTTTATCGACGTGCTGCGTCGGGGGCGTGCGCGTTAGAATAAAAACGTCCTCGCCTCATCCATCGCGCAGCGCGAGACGTGACCGTATCGGGCCGATTGGCTTTAACGATATTCCGCAAAGCAAACTGGACTGAAGCGCCCCGTGCGTTCATCGATAACGACGATGCCAGTAGAAATCACCCCCTCGCCCTACGGTAATCTTTCTGACGGACGCACCGTCCATCAATTCGTCCTGACGAACTCCCGCGGCGTGCGCGTCACCCTGCTCGACTATGGTGCGACCCTCGCCTCGGTCGCATTTCCAGATCGCGCCGGGAAAGTTGTCGATGTGACGCACGGCTACGATGATCTCGCCGGCTGGCTGAGCAACAAATCCTACTTCGGGGCAAACGTCGGCCGGTTTGCCAATCGAATCGCGGCGGGGAAATTCTCGCTCGATGGGAAAACGTACACGCTCGCGACCAACAACGCGCCCGCCGGAATTCCCTGTCATCTTCACGGCGGGGTTTCTGGTTTCGATAAAAAGCTCTGGCAGGGCCATCCCGTGAAAAAGGACGCCGCCGCCGGCGTCGAATTTCACTACCTCAGTCCCGATGGCGAGGAAGGTTATCCGGGAAAGCTGTCCGCGAAGATCACCTATTGGTTGACGGAGCAAAACGGACTGCGAATCGAGTTTTACGCCACGACCGATCAGGCCACGATCGTCAATCTCACCAATCACGTTTATTGGAATCTCACTGGGAATCCAACAGCGCCGATCACCGGCCACGAAATTCGGATCGATGCTGACGGAGTCCTGCAAGTCAATCAGGGATTGATTCCAACCGGGGCGACCCAATCGGTCAAAGACACGCCCTTCGACTTTACCCGGAGCGAACAAATCGGTCGGCGGATCGACGCTGACGATACGTTGCTCAAAGCCGGCAACGGTTACGATCATTGCTGGGTTTTACGTGGTCCCTCGGGCCTGAGCTCCGCCGCGCACGTTCACGAACCCAGCACGGGACGCACCTTGGAACTGTTTACGGACCAACCCGGCTTGCAATTGTACACCGGTAATTTCCTCGATGGCGCCGCCAAAGGAAAATCGGGCGTTCCGTATCAATTCCGCACTGCTTTCTGCCTTGAGCCGCAAAAATTTCCCGACTCTCCGAATCACAACGGCTTTCCATCCGCAATTCTCCGGCCCGGTGAAATCTATTCGCACGTAATGGAGTATCGGTTTTCCGCCCAATAACAAGATCCGGGAAAAATTGGGGTCCGACCCACATTAAGGTCAGGTAAACCCCCACGCGTGAGACCTGAAAGACCCTGATAGCGGAAATTCCCCCGGGAGATTAGGGTTACGTTGAATCACTTCTCCCGTGAGGGTCGCAGTTGTAGAGTCGCGCCGTCGTTAGTTGGTCCGTCGACCGGGGTCCCCACAGGTGAATTGGAAAGATGTACTTCCGATCAACCCTCCCCCCGCCATGAACACTCTGACTCCTCCCGCCAAATCTCTCTCCGTTCTGCGCAACGCGCACCCGCTGATTGGGCACGAACTACGCGCCAGCGATGGCATCATCGGGAAAGTCGACGACCTTTATTTCGACGATCAACACTGGTGCCTCCGCTATTTCGTAGTGGAAACCGGCGGAGGGCTGAAGAAACGCCGGCGCGTATTGATTTCACCCGAGGCAATTCATTCCCCGGAATGGAATTCGCGAACGCTTCCCGTTGACCTGACCAAAGATCAAATCTGCGGGAGCCCGTCGCTTGAAGGCGATTTTCCCATTTCACGCCAATCGGAGAAGTTACTGCGGGATCATTATGGTTGGCCGCTCTATTGGGGCGCAGAGTTTTCGGGATCACGTTTGCCCACGTCGTCCGCGACGCGCGTGGAAACGACCTCAGC
>JAYVMJ010000474.1:0-7140 GCA_043759025.1 Verrucomicrobiota bacterium
AGTTGTCTCTTCCTTCGTCACCACCCCCTCATCCCCAAACGATCTTTCCCCGTCAGGCTTCGGCCTTCGCAGTCGCTGACTTCACTTCCAATTGCACCCTGCTAGATCGTTGGTCTCTGCACCGGCTTGATTTCGTTTCCTTTGCCTGTCGTAGTGGCTGGAGATGAAGCCGATAATCGCTCTCTCTTCCTGCTGGTGCTCCCACCGCCATCAGGATGGTTATGCGATGCTGCAGGAAATGGCGGGTCTCGGCTTCGAGTGGGTTGAACTGAGTCACGGCATTAGGATCACGCTTGTCCCAGGAATTTTGAAGGCAGTGGAGGATGGCGTGGTTAAAATCTCCTCGTGCCACAATTTTTGTCCGCTCCCCGCGGGAGTGACGCGTGCGGCGCCCAATCTTTATCTGCCGTCTGCATCCGACGAACGGGAACGCGACCAATGGTTGCGGCACAGCCGGCGGACCGTTGATTTTGCCCGTCAGGTCAAGGCGCAGAAAGTGGTGCTTCACTTGGGTTCTGTGCCGTTTTTCTGGGGGAATCCGGCGCGCAAACTGGAGGAGTACGTTGCGGCCCGGGTGGAGAGCGATTTTTTGAAGGACGCTTCCTACCAGAAACTGCTCACCAAAAGCATGACCAAGCTAAGGCAGCGCATGCCGGCATATTGGGAGCATACCCAAAATGGGCTGGTCGCGCTGTTGCCCTATGCGAAGGAAAAGGGAGTGAAACTTGGCTTTGAAAATCGCGAGCGCTTTGACGAGTTGCCGCTGGACGCGGACCACCCGGCGTTGATTGCGGCGATGGCGAGCCCGGACGCCTGCGGTTACTGGCACGATGTGGGACACGCCCAGATCAAACAGGACATGGTCGTGTTGAACCATCGCGAGCATCTCGAAAAAAACGCTCCGAATGCGATTGGCTTCCACCTTCACGACGTAAATGCGGCCGGCGACGACCATCAAGCCATCGGGTCCGGCCAAATCGATTTTAAGATGATCAGCAGTTTTTGGCGACCCGAGCACACGCTGGTGATCGAGCTGAGTCCGCGTTTGTCGACGGACGAAGTGGTCGCGTCAAAAAAACGAGTGGACGAACTCGTGGCCGCGCGCTTTGCCGGCTGAGCGCCGCGTGCGGCCCGCACCGACCAAGGAGCGTCTTCAAACTCGTTTGTCATTCTGAACGAAGTGAAGAATCCATGCTTCCGCAGATTTCATCATGCTCGTGACCGTGGATCCTTCGCTCCGCTCAGGACGACAATCGGGGGACGTTGATATTGAAGTATCACCCGAAGGCTTGCCCGTCGTCAGGTTCTCACAATGACCGTAAACGGCGGATCGTGGGGTTTGAAAACACTCCCTATGGTTTTATCTGGCCGTAGATTTTTTGCAGCAGTGCGGTTGCTGGGGCCGGGGTGGTGGCGGGTTCGATTCCGCGACTGAGGCTCGCCCTTAAAAGCAGTTGTTCGTTTTCCTTGTCCAATTGGAGAATTTGGAGAATCCGGCTGCGTAATTTCTCGACGAGTGGACGTGTTTCGCGACCGGCTTCGCCGCTTGCATTGCTGGTGCGCAGCGACGTTAGCGTCTGGTCGAGCTGCTCGAGCAAAGCCCGTTTGCGGTCGAGTGAGGCGGCTTCGGGGGCGCGACGATGCTGCTTGAGATGGCGGTTTTCTTCGAGCGCGAGCTGATAAAGCTCGTCACAGACTTGCAGATGTTTTTGCAGCGTTTCCTGAGTGCTCATTGCCGGGAGTAGGAGTAGGCTCGCTCGCGACATTGCTGTCAATGTTCGGCGCGGGGGCGTGCGTGTCCGGCGCGGTCTTTGGCATGGCATCGTTTGGCGTGGTGAAAATCCCCGCGAGTTGCTTTTCGGTCTGGGTGTTCCAGTTCAGCTGGCCGAGCCGCCAGGCAGCCATGCGCGAGAGTTCGGCGAGTTCGGGATTTGCCTTCGGCGCGTCGGGAGTGGCGGTCGTTGGCGTGGCGGGAGAATTTTTGGCAGACGGTTTGCCGCCCTCGATAATGCTTTGGTACGCGCTGGCGGCACGATCGTAGAGACGCATGCGTTCATAGCAGAGTGCGACCTGATAAGTGACCGGGAATCGCCATTCGGGCTCCGTCGACAACGACTCCAGTCCCTGATAAATCATGAGGGCGTTCATCGTGTCGCCGCTCTGGAAAAAATCGTTGGCTAGTTGGTTGCCTGTTTTCCGCTGCCAATAAGCCCAGCGTTTCGGATCCTTGACGGATTTCTCAGTGCGGAGAAGCGCGAGAGTCGCGTCGAGCGCCTCCTGTTTGCGTCCAAGCGCGCGCAGCGAAAGCGAAAGCAGGTAGCGCGCTTCGGGGACGTTTTCGTCGTCGGCCCATTCCTGCAGGTAGGAATTGATTTTTTTCACGGCGGCCTCGTAGTCTTTGGCGCGATAGAGCGCTTCAGCGGATTTGAAGTGGGCACGGGCGCGGTCGGCGGGAGCGAGATCGAGCAATTGCAGGCGCGAATAGAATTTATTTGCCTCGACGAAGTTCCCTTCCTGAAAATGAGTTTCGGCAATTTCGAATTGGGCGGTTTTGGCGAGCACCTGATAGTGCTCCGAATTTTCCGAGGTCAGTTTCAGCGTGGAGTTGATGACATTATAAAAATGTGTGAGGGCGAGTTGGTCGGCCCCGAGCGCGCGTTGGGTTCGTCCAAGTTCGAGCAGCGCATCGGGCACAGCCGCGGCGTTCGGATAATCCTTTAGGTATCGCTCATACACCGCCGCCGCTTTCGTGAGCGAACCTTGCCGGCGATAAACCCTCGCCAAGCCGAGCAGCGCATTCTCGATATCCTTTTTATTGGCGCGCAGCGAAGTGAGGATCTGGCGGAACGCGATTTCGCCTGCATCCCAGTCTCCGCGCTCGGTCAGGCTCACGCCGAGCCGTTGCAAGCCCATGATCTCACGGCGGGGGTCGTCCGCTGGCGGTTCGGAATCGGGGGCGTTGGCCTCCGCTATTTCCGCGGGCTTTTCTGCTTTGGGCGCTTCGGCGGTTGCCGGCTGCTTGCCAGCGTCGGGACTTTGATGAACGGTCGCCGCTTCGGGAGGTTTTGCGTCAGACTGTGAGTGTTCGGCCGAAGCCGGCTCGGGTGATTCTGTACCGGCGCGCGCAATCAACGTGCTGGTTAAACCCAGAACGAGCGAAAACAGGAGCGTTGAACGCGTGCGTCGGAAAATCATCTTTGCTGGTAGGTGGCCGAGCTGGCCGGGAGGTGTCCGGGCGCGGGCGCTCGGGCGGCGCCAGCGGGCACGACGACGGTTACATCTTTCCCCGACGGGAACTGGAAGAAGGGGAGGAAATCTTCAGCGCGGGTGGAAGGATGGGTGTCATCAGGCAATATGCTCGGGACTGATTTGTTGTTGGCAGGAGTGGTAGCTGGGGAAGTTTCGACCGTTGGCGATGGCGTTGCCGGGTCTTTCACTTCCGTCGTCGAAGCAGGAGCGGAAGCGCCCAGTGTTTCCACTGGCGAAGATGAAGTCGAAGCAGCCGGTACGGGTTGCGCAATTTCTGCCGCGACTGCAACCGTGACGGGAAGAAGTGGAATCGGACGTGGTGCGGCGGAAAAGCGCAGCGGGAGATTGCCGGAAACTTTCAAGTACGGACGCGAGTCGGCGTCGTTGCGGTCGTTTTCCGGATTCGACGGCAGACGCATGTGCGCGTGCGCATCGGTTCCGAGTGGGACCAGGGCGTGCTGGATCAGCAAAAGGGAAATGACCCGCAAAGAGCGGTGGAGGCCGCCCTTTGGAGTAGGTGGATAAAGATTCATAACCGTATAAACGTTCCATGGTGTTGGATCGTGATGATTCGCCCTGACCTATTCTTTAACGGCACGCCCGGGTTGTCCTGTAGCGTTAATCCTGACGAATTTTTACGCGCACGGCTTCCCCTAACACTTTCATCCAGGGGTTTTGGCATCGCTCATTAAGGAGCGTTTTTGGCCATCTCTCTCCCGGCAATTTTGTGCCTGCTGGGCCGAGGAAACCACTTAAAACCTGATCGCGCCCTGCGTCAGATTTTCACCGAGACGTTTCGCCGCGCGCTCCACCGCGACGAGCATGGCCTCCTCGAGGACATTGGACGTAAAATTCCATTCAGCTAGGAGATCGGCGTTCACCGCAACGAGAAATCCGTCTTCGGAAATTCCGGGTCCCATACTGGCGGCGATATAGCGGCCCGCATGCAAATGGGCGAGCAGTGGTCGGGCGGCGGCGGGCGCCTCCGTTGGACGGTGTTGATATTCCGCCGCAAAAACCATTAATTCCGGAAAGTGCCAGGCGCGAAGCAAACGGGCGCCGACTTCGGCGTGCTCGTACCCAAGAACCTCTTTTTCCGCCTGTTCCCACGTGTAGCCGCGTTGTTTCTGACAGGCGCGAATAAGCGGAAAGAAATTTGCGCAGGCGTGGGCGACGGCGAGTTTGCCCATTTCGTGGACCAACCCCGACGTGTAAGCGAGTTGCGGTTCCACCTGCTCGGTGGTTTCGGCGAGCACTTCGCTGGCAATGGCGCAGCACAAGGCGTGGCGGCAAAAATCCCCGGGCTCCAGCTGAGCGCCAGTGTTGTTGGTCGCGGGCCAGCGACCGATGAGCGCGAGCGCGGCGAGACGGTAAATTTCCTTTGCACCCAGGCGCATGATCGCCTGTTCCACCGACTCAACCGAGCGGCCGGCACCGCCAAAAAAGGCGGAGTTGGCGAGCCGGATTGTCGCGCTAGCGAGCGCGGGATCAATCTGGATGATTTTGCTGATCTGCTCGGTCGAACTCGATTCGCTCTGCAACGCCTGCGATAGACGCGGCAACAAGGAAGGAGAGCAGGGGAGCTTCAGCGCCGCTGTGCAGACTTCCTCGATGGCAGGAGGGTGAGTGGCTTCGGGCATGGATTAATCAGGCCGCTTGCAACAGCGAGCCCGGATCGAGAATCAGGGCGATGTTGCCATCACCGAGAATGGCGGCCCCGGCCACGCCGGGCAAGCCTTGCATGAAGGCCCCCAGACTCTTGATCACGACCTCCTGCTTACTGATCATTTCGTCGACAAAAAGGGCGGATTGGCGGCCGGACGTTTCCAGGATGACGACAATTCCCTCCCACGGATTTTCCGAGTCGGACGGGATGCCAAAGCGGCGGTGCAACCGATGCAAAGGCAGGAGTTTTCCGCGCACCTCGATCAATTCGCCCTGACCCTGCACCGTGGTGATCGAACCGCGAGCGGGACGCAGCGCCACTTGAACCGACGTGGTGGGAAGAATGAAACGATCGGCGCCCACGCGAACGACGAGGCCATCGATGATGGCCATCGTGAGCGGAAGCCGGATTTTGAAAACGGAACCGTGCCCCACTTCCGAGGAAATTTCGACGATCCCGCGTAATTTCTGGATGTTGCGCTTCACCACGTCCATGCCGACGCCGCGACCGGAAACAGAGGTGACTTTTTCCGCAGTCGAGAAGCCCGGTGCAAAAATGAGGGCGAGGATTTCGTCCCGGGTTAGGACGGCGCCGGAAGCGACGAGGCCTTTTTCCACGGCCTTCTTGTAGATTTTTTCGGGATCGATGCCACGACCGTCGTCCCGAAGTTCGATGACGATATTGCTGCCCTGGTGATAAGCGTGAAGGTGAACGGAACCCGCTTCCGCTTTGCCCTTGCCCACGCGTTCGGCCATCGGCTCGAGACCGTGGTCCATCGCGTTGCGCACCATGTGCACGAGTGGATCGCCGATTTGTTCGACGACCGTGCGGTCGAGTTCGGTGTCTTCGCCGCTCGTCGTGAAATTGACTTTCTTTCCGAGATCGCTCGCGAGATCACGCACCAACCGCTCCATTTTCTGGAACGTCGGCTTGATTGGAATCATGCGCAGCGCCATTGCGGTGTGCTGCAGTTCCTTGGTGATGCGGGAAAGTTGCGTGACGTTGCGTTGCAGCATTGTCCCGGTGTTGCCGATTTCGCGCGCCGTTTCGATCAACTGGCTTTGCACGATCACTAATTCGCCCACGACATCCATGAGCGAATCCAATTTATCCGTGCTGACGCGAACAGTTGCGCTCGCGCTCGAGTTCTTTTGCGCTCCGCTTTCGGGCTGGGCGGCGATTTTAGCTGGCACGGGCGCCGCCGGTGTGAGCGGAATAACGGGCGCGATCACCTCAGTGGCTGAGGCGACGACTGTTTCGGCGATCAGCGTGGGTTTCGGACGGGAGGTGGGAAGGGGAAGAATGCACACGTCACCGGACGGCGCTTCGGCTGCAAGACGTTTGACGGCGCTGATCAGATGGCTGACGGGAATGATTTGATCGGGCAAGCGGCCCGTCTCCAACGCCACGGAAACTTGTTGCACCTGGGCTTGCAGCGCGTCGCGACTGCGAAGGATTTCGGTGATGATTTCGGAGTTGAGCAGCAGCTTCTGGCTGCGGGCGAGATCAAGCAGCGATTCGACTTCGTGCGCGAGCTTGTGCATCGGCATGAGCTGAAGAAATCCGGCATTGCCCTTGATCGTATGGAAGGAACGGAAAATTGAATTGAGCGCCTCGGGATTGTCCGGCTGATGTTCGAGTGCGAGCAACGCGGCCTCGATTTGCTGGAGATGGTCGACAGCCTCCGCGTAGAATTCCGCGAGCAATTCGCGATTTTCGTCGAGGGTGATCGTCAGCAGCTCATCGACACTGACTGCGACGGCGGGTGCTACGGACACGAGGGGTGCCGCAACTGTTTCTGGAGCATCGCTGATACCGGCGAAAGGTGCCGCGGTCTTCGAGGCTTTCGCGGCAATGACGGCGGCGGGCAACCAGTCGATCAATTCACGCAAGTGCGCGAGGGTTGCGTCATCAAACGGTTGAGCCGCGTCGAGTTTTTTATCGAGCGCGCCGTGGACGAAGGCCAGGGCTTCGCTGAGACTTGGCTCGGCGCTGCAGAGCTCGCGGATCTCGCCCAGCAAACTGTAGGAGGGGATAAGGCCGTCGTCGCGACCGGCTTGGGCTAGAATGGACTCTGCGGCGAGGCGGTTGACCGCGTTGTCGAGGGCCTGGAAAGATTCCGGGGAAATAGGCATAGGGCCAAATTGGCTTTGGATTTAGAGGAGTATCGTCACTCACGGGAGAAACTTAAGATAGGTTGGAAGTGGTTTTAACTGCCAGGACCG
>JAYVMJ010000475.1:0-2194 GCA_043759025.1 Verrucomicrobiota bacterium
CGCCGCTCACCACTAAAAAACGGGTCGCTATCACCTTCGATGACGGCTTCCGTGATTTCCATACGGCAGCGTTTCCCGCTCTGAAGCAGCATGGATTTACCGCCACGATGTATTTGCCCACGGCGTTTATTGGCGATGAGCGAAAATCCTTCAAAGGCCGCGACTGCCTGACTTGGGCGGAAGTGCTCGAACTGCAAAGCGCCGGCATGGAATTCGGTTCACATACCGTCACTCACCCCGTCCTCGTCAAGCTCGGCTGGCCGGAAATCGAAAGAGAATTGCGCGAATCGAAAGCCACCTTGGAAAAACGTTTAGGTCGGCCAGCGTTGGCGTTCGCCTATCCGTTCGCCTTTCCTCAAACGAATCGCAATTTCTCCGCCCGTTTCGGAGAAATCCTCCAGGAGGCAGGGTACCGCACCTGCGTTACGACTGAAATCGGTGCGACCCTTCCGGACAGCAGGCCTTTACGAACCAAGCGATATCCGGCAAATTACTGTGATGACCGTGCCCTTTTCTCCGCCAAACTCGCGGGAGCTTATGATTGGATGAACCCAGCCCAACGACTCATCAAACGCGCAAAAAAGCTCCGGTCAGCCCAAGCGCGACCTTAAACAAAATGCCCTTGCTTCCCTTGTCCCTCTTCGAAGTTGTTCGCTTTGTCTCTGCAGAAATATTTCTGAAGGCACTTAGGCGCAACGACGTCTCGGACAAGGTTTCTTCGCAGTCGAATCGAAAGAGGAACGGAACACCTGGAGTCCCATGTCCACCCTGGCACTAATCCTTTGCGCGGGATTTATTGCGTGGGTTTATCGTTGGGATCATAAAAATTTCCCGGCACACCCCCGCGCTCTCTGGGTGCCGACACTCTGGATGATGCGATGCGGGTCACGCGGGATCGACTATTGGACCGGCAGCATCGGCGGCGATCGACTGGACCCCATCTTTGTTGCGATCATTCTTTTGATCGGAATAATCATTCTCCTTCGCCGCCGGATTAATTGGCGTTTTATTTTTGCGCAGAACCTCGCGCTTTCGCTCTTTTATGCTTATCTGATGATCAGTGTTTCCTGGGCGGATGATCTGGATAATCCTGCCATTAAACTCTTCCGCCCCGCAACGGACTTGGTGATGGCACTCGTGGTCTTAACCGATCCCGCTCCCAAGGAGGCCATCATGGCCGTCTTCCGCCGTACCGCCATTTTGCTGATTCCACTGTCCGTCGTCCTGATTCGGTATTTTCACGACTTGGGTATGATGCCAGCTAAGAATTGGGGTGCCGATATCTGGATCGGAGTCACCACTCACAAGAATCCACTCGGGCAGCTTTGCGTGGTCGCCGTGTTAGCCTTCGTCTGGAGCCTTGCCGCCGCGCACAAATCGGGAAAATCCCTGCTTTCTCGGAAGGTGGAGTGGATTTACTTCGCGATGTGCGCGTACCTTTTCAATGGAGGTGGAGAGCAAGATTCCCGAAGCAGCACGGCGATACTCTGCGGGATCTTTGGACTTATGATCTTTTTTGTCCTTGGTCGGATGAAGCCGAATATCCACCGCGTGGGCTCCCGCCTTGCGACCGCCACCGTCGTTTTAACCCTGACCTATGTGACGATGACCGCCTTCGATATTTCGCCAAAAGCACTCGTGGCCGAATCCCAAGGGAAAAGCCCCGACCTCGCCGGTCGCGACTTGATTTGGTCTGAAACTATTCGCCTGGGCCTGGAAAACCCCATTTTTGGCACTGGGTATGGGGGCTTCTGGGTCCCGGCAGTATGGGACAAAATGGATCCGGGCGTGGACAATCACCCCATGGAGGCCCATAACGGCTACATTGAGGTATTCGCCAACCTCGGGCTGGTGGGTGTAGGGCTGATGATTTTGTTCGTTATCCAAACCACGGTCGGCGCACTCCGTACGATTCGAACTGATTTCGAATACGGTCGAATTCGACTGGTCGTGATCGGAATCGTTCTCCTCATGAACTACTCCGAGGCCATATTCCCGACTGCCGTTCATATTTGGTGGTTCAGTTTTCTCATGGTCGCGTATTCTGCCGAGCCAAAGCCAAACTTGCGCGGTTCCACTTCAGGCGCTCGTTCCGGAATCAAAACGGTCACGGCTATTCACCCCAATAAAGCAATTGCCTGACAATTTTTCATGAAGCCCACACCGCTTCCCGCCCAGCCTCTCCACATCAGTG
>JAYVMJ010000476.1:0-4409 GCA_043759025.1 Verrucomicrobiota bacterium
GGTCATAAAATCCGTGCCGGAATCGCTCCACCAGCGTTTGAAGCGCATAGCTGCGGCGCATCGTCGATCTCTCACCCAGGAAACCATGTACCTTCTCAAAAAAGCACTGGAGGCGGAGGAAGCCAGTTTTCCAGCCAAGCTGCGGAAAGGCTATTCCTATTGGGGTAAGCGCACCCTCGTTCCCACTTACGCCGCTGCTCTCGCTGCTGGTGCCTTTGCAGATGGTCAGGACTCCGCCGCAACCATCTCTGCCGAACGAGACGGGCGATGATTCGTGCCTACTACGACATCGCCTACTTGCTGAAACTCCTTCGCCCTGAGCCTGGTTCCGGCGCCCGTCCGTCAGCACTCCGCCACGATCAATCTATTGGTCTGCTCACTCCATGGCCGAGCTGGTCGCCGCCGCACATCGCAAGGTGCGCGAAGGCACCGCCACCACCACCCACTTGGAACGCGTCGAAATCCGGTGCGATTCGGCTTAACCCATCGCGCCGCGCCACGTCCGTCTTGCGGCTTGACCGCTCCAGCATGTCTAACATCTTGTTAGACATGAAAAGCGCCAGCATCCGCACGGTACAACACGAGCTCGCGGCGATGATCGCTCAAGTCGAGCAAGGCGAAGAAATCATCATCACGCGCCACAATCAGCCCGTCGCCCGTCTCAGCCCCATCTCTGCGGCAGACACCCCGGCTAAAAGTACCCCCGCCGCATTGCGCGCTTACTGGCGCAGCCGGCCACTGCCCCCGACCGTGCATTCAAAAATCACCCACGCTAAACTTGTCGCCGAAGGACGCGGCGACGTATGAGCGCGGCGGTTTACGCCGATACCAGCCTGCTGGTCTCGCTCTACCTCGCGGACGCCAACACGCCTGCCGCCCTCAGCGCCGTCACCACCGCCGCCCGCCCGCTGTTGCTCACCACCTGGCAGCAATTCGAAATGGAAAACGCGCTCCAACTGCGTCTTTTCCGGCGCGAATCGACCCGCGCCGACCTCGCCGAAGCGAACGAGCGTTTGCACGCCGATCTTACCGCCGGGGCAGTGATCGCCACCACGCTCCCGCTGCCACCCGTGCTAACGCTCGCCCGAAAACTGACGGCCGCCCACAGCGCGCTCCTCGGCACCCGCGCCTTTGATGTTTTTCACGTTGCCGCCGCCCTTCACTTGAAGTCCTCGACATTCCTCAGCTTCGACACCCGCCAACTCGCCCTCGCCCGTGCCGCCGGCCTGCGCATGTCTTGAGCACCTACTCGCTACTCTCTACTCGCTACTTTCCACCGTCCCATGTCCGCACCCAAAACCCAAGACATCGTCGCCAAGCTCTGGAACCTCTGCAATGTTCTCAAGGACAGCGGCGTCACCTATCACCAATACGTCAACGAGCTCACCTACCTGCTCTTCCTCAAGATGGCGCAGGAGACCAAGACCGAGCAGCAAATTCCCTCCGGCTACCGCTGGGCCGACCTCGTGAAACGCGAAGGCATGCCGCTCCTTGAGCACTACCGCCTCCTCCTCATCTATCTCGGCGGAGCCGGCTCCACTCGCGTACAAGCCATCTTCAACAACGCCTCCACTTCCATCCGTGAGCCGCGCCACCTGCACAAACTCGTCACGGACATCAACGGCCTCGACTGGTATTCCGCCCGCCAGGAAGGCCTCGGCGACCTCTACGAAGGCCTCCTCGAAAAAAATGCCACCGAGACCAAATCCGGTGCCGGCCAATACTTCACGCCTCGTCCGCTGATCGAGAGCATTGTCGCCGTCATGCAGCCCCAAGCCGGCGAAGTCATTCAGGACCCCGCCTGCGGCACCATTGGCTTCCTCATCATGGCCGACCGCTACATCAAAGCGCGGACCGACGACCTCCATGATCTGAAAACCGCCCAGCAGGAATTTCAGCGCGACGTCGCCTTCCAAGGCATGGAGTTCGTGCCTGACACCCACCGGCTCGCCTTGATGAATGGTCTCCTGCACGACCTGCACAGCCCGCTCATCCTCGCCGACACGCTCAGCGACGCCGGTAAGCAATTGAAGGACGCCGATCTCGTGCTCTCCAATCCACCCTTCGGCACCAAAAAAGGCGGCGGCCTGCCCACCCGTGACGACTTCACTTTTGCCACCAGCAACAAGCAGCTCGCTTTTCTCCAACACATTTACCGCAGCCTCCGCAAACCATCGGCTAAAAAATCCATCGGCGGACGCGCAGCGGTCGTGATCCCCGACAACGTGCTCTTTGAGGACAACGTCGGCGCACAGATTCGCACTGACCTCATGGACAAGTGCCGCCTGCACACGATTCTCCGTCTGCCCACCGGCATCTTCTACGCTCAAGGCGTGATGACCAACGTGCTCTTCTTCGAACGCCATTCGGCCGAAACCGGAGGCACCAAGGATGTGTGGGTTTACGATCTGCGCACCAACATGCCCGCCTTCGGCAAACGCACACCGCTCACGCGAGCGCACTTCACCGAATTCGAAACCGCCTTTGGCAACGACGCCCACGGCCGCGCCAAACGCAAAGACACCGGCGAGACCGGCCGCTTCCGCCGTTTCACCCGCGAGCAAATCAAACAGCGCGGCGAAAACCTCGACCTCAGCTGGCTGAAGGACGAGGACGCCACCCACCACGACGATTTGCCCGAGCCCGAAATCCTCGTCGCCTCTGCCCTGGAAAAACTCCGCGACGCTGTAGACGAGCTGCGCGAGCTGGAGCTGGAGTTGGCGAAGTGAATAAGCCCAAAATGATCAACCACGGATTTCACGGATTAACACGGATACCAATCAATCCGATCCATCTTCTCCCGTCTTCATCCGTGCCCATCCGTGAAATCCGTGGTTAAAAAATCCGATTCTGAAACCCTGCCGGCCGGTTGGACGATTAAAACCGCAGGAGAGATCGCCGAAATCAAACTCGGCAAGATGCTTGATCGCGCGAAGCATATCTCGGGCACTGCTCTCCCGTATCTCCGAAACATCAACGTGCGCTGGGACGAGTTCGACACCACCGATCTACGCGAGATGTTCTTCGATGACGATGAGGTGGATCGTTACTCGGTTCGAAGTGGGGACCTTATCGTGTGTGAAGGCGGCGAACCGGGCAGAGCCGCTATCTGGAAGGGCAAGAAGCCGACGATGTTTCAGAAAGCACTCCATCGCGTAAGGCCAACGGATGCTGTCACCGCCGAATGGATGCTTGTTTGCCTCCGGCACTATGCGAGCAGCGGCGAACTGATGCGCTTCGTCAGCGGAACCACCATCAAGCACTTCACTCTCGAAGCGTTCTCAAGACTCCCCATCCCACTCCCCCCGCTCCTCGAGCAACGCCGGATCGTGGCGCGGCTGGAAGCGTTGACGGCGCGAAGCCGCCGGGCACGAGCGCTGTTGGCGGAGGTGCCCACGCAACTCGCCCAAGCCCGCCAGTCCCTACTCGCCTCCGCCTTCCGCGGCGACCTCACCGCCGACTGGCGTAGGAGCAATCAACCGAAGGAAACCGGTATTGCTTTGTTGAATCGACTCCAATCAGAACGCCGTAAAAATTGGGAGGCATCAGAGTTTCAGAAAATGTGTGCACGCGGAAGACGACCTAAGGATGCCACTTGGAAATCTCATTATGTTGAACCGATTGTTTCTACATGCGCTGATCCACTCCCCACGACTTGGACGTGGGCCTGTTTAATCGAGCTGGAAGAAGGGGACCGAAAATCTGGATATGGCGTTCTTAAACCAGGACCGCATGAGCCAACCGGCATTCGCATGTTGAAGAGCGGCCAGATTCGTCACGGCTGGGTCGACTTATCTGAAGATTATCGGATTTCACCTGAGCTCGATACCGAGTTTGCGAAAACGCGTCTTCGCGGTGGAGAAGTCCTCATTAACTTAGTGGGTGCGAGTATCGGCCGTTCTGCGGTCGCACCGGCTGAGACTGCCGGCTACAATCTTAGCCGTGCAATCGGGATGATTCCAGTTCCACAGAAGATTGCAGTGTATGTTCAACTAGTTCTTGGGTCTCCAGTCTGCCAACGCTTGATCGCAGGAAAAACCGGTGGCAGCGCCCAAGGCGTCCTGAACATGGAAGAAGTGCGGTCGTTGGAAATACCACTTCCGTCCGAAGTCGAGCAACACGAGATCGTCCGCCGCCTGCAAAGCGCCTTCGCCCGGCTGGACGCCGCCGCCGCCGCGCATACAGGAAGGGAAGAGCTCCTACGGTGCGCGGTGCGCGACCTGCCACGGGCTCGGCGGTGGCGGCCGGCAGAACCCGGACGGCTCCTACTCGGTACCGCCGCTGTGGGGACCGCGCTCCTTCAACATCGGAGCCGGCATGGCGCGTCTCGACACGGCCGCAGCGTTCGTCCGGCAGAACATGCCGCTCGGCGCGTCGGAGAAGCTGACCACCTGTGAGAGCTACGACAT
>JAYVMJ010000477.1:0-2884 GCA_043759025.1 Verrucomicrobiota bacterium
CGTTTTTAGCAGCACAAGATTGAAGCCCGGTCGCTCCAGGAAACGCTGGATCGTCGCGTCCTCCACTTCCGCCCTCAGCGAAGCAGCGCTGCGCGCCTCGGTCAGGTCGTTGCCGCGCACGTCGACCAGGATTCTGACGGGCACCGGCGCGAGAAATTGATCAACGTGCCAGCGCGAGTCGGCCACCGCCTCGAGGACAAAAATCGTTTCCAACAGCAGGTTCGGCTTGTCCGACTTGACCCGCCCGAACGCCGTCGTGCCGGACTTGGAATCAATCAGCAGATCACTCGCGTCCTCCACCAGCGGATGGTCGGGAGAAACGAAACGGATGTCCTCGCGCCCAATCGCCCGACGGCGATCGAACGTCGCGAGCATGCCCTCATGCGGAATCGACGGAAATCCCTCCACGTAGGCATGACTCGGATCGAGAAAGACATCGCCATCCTCGTGCTCTTTGATGCGAACGCCGAAATGATCGAGCAGATCGCTCAGAAAGTTCCGCAAGAAAGGATCCGCGTCCGCCGCCTTGATTTGATCGATCACGCGGGCCGCAACCTCGGGATTAAACGAATTCAGTTCCAACAACCGATCACGCCCCTTCTTCATCCGCAAAGAAAGCGCCTCCCGAAACACTACCGTCTCCGCGATAAAGTTCTCCCAATCGGGGTTCTTTTTCCCGTCAGCCGAACCGGTCTGCGCGAGCGCTAACTTCAGCAAACGTTCCTTGAATTTGTCCTGATAATCGTTACCGCCCTGCAACGATGTTTCGATGGCATCGAGTCCGCGTTGATACCAGTCGAGCACGCGTTCCTCGGCGCTGCCTTCGACGCATGGCACGTGAATCCGGATCGTCTGCGTCTGCCCGATGCGATCGAGCCGCCCGATGCGCTGCTCCAGCAAGCCCGGATTAAGCGGCAAATCCCACAACACCAGGTGATGCGCGAATTGAAAATTCCGGCCCTCGCTGCCGATTTCCGAGCAGATCAAGAGCTGCGCGCCATCCGCCTCCGCAAACCACGCCGCGTTCCGGTCGCGCTGGATCAGCGGCAACCCCTCGTGAAACAGGCCGACCTTGAGTTTGATTCGCTCCTGCAAGGCGGCCTCGATCGCGACGACCTTGCGCAGCGATTTGCAAATCAAGAGCACTTTCGCCGGACGGTTTTTCGTCAGAAACGCGATCAGCCAGTCGATGCGCGGATCATCCTTGAATGAGTAACGAATGCCCGCGTCCTGACCGGTTTCCTCGGCCTCCAGCTCCCGCGCGACCCGGGCGAGCAACGCAAGGTTATTTCCCGGCAGCGGGGCCGGACAGAATTTGCGCTTCGGAAATCCGCTCATGCCCGCGCGCGTATTGCGAAACACCACGCGGCCCGTGCCGTGCTGGTCGAGCAGCGTCTTGATCAAGGCTTGCCGCGCGCCCGGCTGCTGCGCGTCGAGGGCCTCGAGGTGTTGCGCGAGCCGCGCGGGATCTTTGTTGAACAATTTCTTCAAGCTCGCGTGATCCGCGGGCTTGAGGGTTTTTTCGCCAATGATTTTCCCGACGATTTCCGCGACCGCGCCAAAGCGTTCGTTCTCGGCGAGGAACTGGTCGAAATCATTGTAGCGGTCCGGATCGAGCAAGCGTAGCCGCGCGAAGTGCCCCGCAAGTCCCAGCTGCGTCGGCGTGGCCGTCAGCAGAAGTAATCCCGGCGTGCGTGCGGCGAGTTCTTCCACGAGCGCGTATTCTGCGCCGACGTGATCGGGCGTCCATTCGAGATGATGCGCCTCGTCCACGACCACCATGTCCCAGCCGGCCGCGACCGCCTGATCGCGCCGCGCCGGACTGCCCGCGAGAAAGCCGACACTCGCGAGCGCCAACTGCGCGGCGAGAAACGGATTGCTTCCCGGGTCGCTCCGCTCGCACGCCAGACATCGCTCCTCATCGTAAATGCTAAACCATAAATTGAAACGCCGCAGCAGCTCAACGAACCACTGGTGCGTCAGCGACTCCGGCACGAGGATCAACACGCGGTTGGCTTTGCCCACCGCCAGCAAGCGCTGCAAAATCAGACACGCCTCGATCGTTTTGCCGAGTCCGACCTCGTCCGCCAGCAGCACCCGCGGGATCTGGCGCGAGGCGACTTCCTGCAAAATATAAAACTGGTGTGGGATCAATTCGAGGCGTCCGCCCAACATGCCGCGAACTTCCGACTGGCGGAATCGCGCCTGCGCCTGCAATGCCCGGTAGCGCAAATCGAAAACCTCACCTGGATCGACCTGCCCCGCCATCAAACGCTCCTGCGGCAACGCCACACTCGTGACATCCGAAATCACATCCTCCCGCACCCGCTGATTCTGTCCGACGTAAACCAGCAACCCCGCGTCGTCCTCGACGGATTCGATCGTGAGTTTTTTCCCGTCGCGCGTGGCAACCACTTCACCAGCGCGGAACTGGACGCGTTTCAACACCGGCGTGCCGAGGGCGTACAGACGTTTTTCTCCGGTGGCGGGAAACTCGATCCCGATCCGGGTCCGATCCACGCTCGCGACCACGCCGAGACCCAATTCGGGTTCCCGTTCGCTCATGCAACGCTGGCCGACGACACCTAAAGACATAAGCCCATCATCAGGCCCGAGGACCGCGCAGGTGAAAAGAGATTTTTTAAAGAACCATCGATGCCCTATTTCCTCCTTGAGCCACGGCGACCCCGCCGTGGTCGCCCGTTCAGCGGCAGACGCCACGAAACTCCGCCACTATCTCCGCAGGCGATTTCGATCCATCAAGTCTGAGACGAATTTTGCCCGCGAACTCACCCTGAATCATTCGCTCAATATTCGGACGAGCGCATCGTTCGAAGTAGTCGCGTCAGGTTTGGGGAAAGGCTGGCGGAGGCATGGAATCAAA
>JAYVMJ010000478.1:0-3642 GCA_043759025.1 Verrucomicrobiota bacterium
TTCTGGCGGGAAAATTTTTCCTAACGCATGAAATTTGCGTCGACCAAAGAGCGAAAGCCGCTGTCGAAGTTACGGGAAAGTCGCTGGCGGAATCGTGAATTGACCCCTATATTCGCGCGGACAGAATCAAAATCGCTTTTCCTTTCTTCATGAACTCCGTCACTGCGCAGATTTCCCGTTGGAACGCCGACCGGTCACAACCGGAGAGCATCACCGATGAACTGGCGGTGGAGGAACCATTGGAGATTCGGGTCAACGGACACAGCGTGGCGGTCACCATGCGCACGCCGGGTCATGATCGCGAGCTGGCCGCGGGATTTTTGCTGACGGAAGGCGTTATCACTAGCGGCGATGATCTGTTGGATTTACTGGTGTGCCGGACGCTACCCGACGGAAAAGCGGGGAATGTTGTCGATGCGCAAGTCTCGTCGCGGGTGACGGTGGATTTCGCTCGATTAACCCGCCACGTGTTTAGCTCGTCCAGTTGCGGCTTGTGCGGCAAGGCGACGTTGGAGTCGGTCTTTCAAAAATTTCCCGGGATAAAATCCGCCGCGGTTTACGATCCCGGATTGATCGCCACTTTGCCGGAACGGCTTCAAGCCGCGCAACCTGGCTTCGATGCCACGGGCGGGTTGCACGCGAGCGCATTGTTCGGTGGCGACGGTGATTTGCGCGTGGTGCGGGAGGATATCGGCCGGCACAACGCACTCGACAAGGTGCTCGGGCACGCGCTGCTTGCCGGCTGGTTACCGTTGGGCGATGCGCAGTTGCTCGTGAGCGGACGGGTTTCGTTTGAACTCATGCAAAAGGCGGTCGCGGCCGGCGTGCCGTTTGTGGCCGGAATCGGCGCACCGAGTTCGCTGGCAGCCGAGTGCGCTCGGCGCAGCGGACAAACGTTGGTGGGGTTTTTGCGAGCTGACCGGATGAATATCTATGCCGGCGCGGAAAGACTGCACCGCGCAAACGTGGAGGTCTCGTCGTGAAGGTCGTCGCGCTTTATATTTCGCCCGATCATAATTTTTTCGGGCATCACGGACGACCGGCCGGCGAACATCCGATTCTTCCCGTCGACGAAGTGGCCTGCGTGGCCGGCCACGGATTAAAGGGCGACCGGTTTTTCGACTACAAACCGGGTTACGCCGGACAGGTGAGTTTTTTCGCGCAGGAAGTTCACGAGAAGTTGTGCCGTGAATTCCAGCTTGGTGAGGTGCCGAGTAGCGTTTATCGGCGAAACGTCGTTACCTGTGGCTGCGATTTGAATGAGCTGATCGGAAAGGAGTTCGAGTTGCAGGGCGTGAAATTTTTCGGATACAGCGAGTGCAAGCCGTGTTACTGGATGGATCGGGCAGTGGTGGCGGGCGCGGGAAAATGGTTGCGTGGCCACGGTGGGCTGCGCGCGCGGATTTTATCCGATGGGCCGTTATGGACGGAGGGCAGATCATGAACTTCTCGGCAGTTTTGCTCGCGGGGGGCGCGTCGAGCCGGATGGGTCGCGATAAATCCACGCTTTATTGGAACGGTGCGACACTTCTCGCGCACCAAGCCGGGATATTGCGCGAGACGGGAGCGCAGCAACTGTTGCTTGCCGGACGCGCGGACCAAGCGGAATTGATCGCTGGATTCTCTCTGGTGAAGGATAGCCAAAGCGGTGCCGGACCGGCGGCGGCGCTCGCGGATGCGTGGCGTGTCACCAACGCGGAAGTGTTGTTGGTTCTGGCCGTTGATTCCCCGCGCATACTTCCGGATTACCTGCGCGAACTCGCCCTCGGTGCGTTGCAGCAGGAGAGATCGGTGGTCCCGGTACTCAGTGGACGTTACGAGCCCCTCGCTGCCGCGTGGCATCGTTCATGTCTGATGGAATTTTTCGACGCGCCGGGACGTTCGCTGCAAAGTATCTGCGCCGCGCTGGCAAAAAGGGAATTGCTCACCGTGCGCGAAGTAACCGACGGCGAAGCACAGCTGTTCGAAAATATCAACACTCCCGCCGATTATGAACGCCTCGGTGCGTGGCGCTAACTCTGCCAATTGTACTTCGTTTGATCCGCCGCGACGGCGATGGTGATGACCACGGATTTGACGTCGGCGTGTTGCTGGTGTCGGCCACGCTGTCGATCGGCACCAAGACATTTCCCTCGGGAAAATACGTCGCCCTGCAACCGCGCGGAATCGGGTAGGGCGCGAGCATGAAAGCGGCGGCTTCGCGGGTTTGCCCCTGATAGTGACTGGTGAGATCGACGAGTTGTCCTTGAACAAGACCGGCTTCACGGATGTCCGTTTCGTTCATGAACAGCACCCGCCGGCCGTTGAAAATTCCGCGGTAGCGATCGTCGAGGCCGTAGATCGAGGTGTTAAACTGATCTTGGCTGCGCAGCGTCGTGAGCAAATACTGCCCCGGCCCGGCCGTCGCGCGGGAGAGCGGGTGTGGAATAAACACCGCTTTTCCCGACGGTGTGGCGAATTTACGTTCGTCGCGCGGGCCGTTGGGCAGATAGAAAATTCCCTGGCGAATGCGCTGATTGTAATTCGCAAACCCCGGAATAACCTCGGCGATTTTATCGCGGATCAAATCGTAGTTTGCCGCGTAGGCATCCCATTCGACCGGCTTGGTCGCGCCCAACACCGCCTTCGCGAGTCCGGTGACGATGGCGACTTCGCTCAACAAGTTCGGTGACGGCGGCGACAGATTTCCGCGCGTGGGATTGACGATACCCATGCTGTCCCCGCGGGTTTGAAACTGCTCGCCGCTCGCGCCTGAAGATCGACTTCGGTCCGGCCCAGGCACGGCAGAATCAACGCGGTCCGGCCGGTGACGACATGGGCGCGGTTCAGTTTGATTGATACGTGGGCTGTCAAATTGCATTTCCTTAAACCAGCGGCGGTAAATTCGGTGTCGGACGTCGCGGAAACGAAGTTGCCGCCCATGCCGAAGAAAACTTTGGCGCGGCTGTCGTGCATCGCCTTGATCGCCTCGACCGCGTCGAACCCGGATTGGCGCGGCGGCTCGAAGCCGAATTTCGCGGCGAGTTGGTCGAGAAACTCTTTCTTCGGTTTCCTTCGCCCGTTGGAGCGCCGTGAGCATGCGCGGATGATTGGTGCCTGGATTTTGACCCATGACAAAAATCGCCTCGGCCTGATCGAAATCGGCGAGCTTAACACAGCCTTTCCCAATGCCAATCATCGGTGGGAGCGCCGCACTGGTCGATTCGTGGCACATGTTGGAACCGTCAGGCAGATTGTTCGTGCCATACGCGCGGACGAAAAGTTGATAGAGGAAAGCGGTCTCATTGCTCGTGCGACCCGACGTGTAGAAAACCGCTTCGTTCGGCGACGACAGCGCGCGCAGTTCGTTCGCAATGACGCCAAAGGCCTCCGCCCACGACACCGGTTCATAGTGGGTGGCACCGGGCCGCAGAATCATCGGTTCGGTGAGACGCTCCTGATCGCCGAGCCAGAAATCGGATTTTGTGGCAAGATCGGCCACCGAGTGCTCACGGAAAAAATCGGCTGTTACCTTTTTCTTGGTCGCCTCGTAGGTGACCGCCTTGAAGCCGTTCTCGCGAAACTCCGCGACGCTCCGTTTATCGTCCGGGCTCGGCCACGCGCAACTCTGGCAATCAAAACCATCAAATTGATTTAACTTAA
>JAYVMJ010000479.1:0-1579 GCA_043759025.1 Verrucomicrobiota bacterium
GCGTCATCGGTAACAGCCGGGTGAAGCTCACCAACGCCAAGGACTGCGTGAAGCGCGGCTTGGTCAAGGAAGGCCAGAATCCCCTCGCGGTCGCAGCCGAGCAACTCCAACGCGACGGCATCGATATTCTGCACACCGTCGGCGGCGACGATACCAACACGACCGCGGCTGATCTCGCGGCTTATCTGCAGAAGCACAATTATTCGCTCAATGTAATCGGCCTGCCCAAGACGATCGACAACGACATCATTCCCATCAAGCAGAGCCTCGGTGCCGTGACCGCTGCGGAACAAGGCGCGCGTTTCTTCCAAAATGTCGTGACCGAACTCGGCGCGAGCGGACGGATGCTGATTGTCCATGAAGTAATGGGCCGCAACTGCGGCTGGCTCACCGCCGCCACCGCCCGCGAATACCAGAAAATCGCCGACAAAAACGTTTACGTTCCCGGCATCGGCCTTTCGCGAGAAAAATATTCGGTCCACGCTGTCTACATTCCGGAACAGGCGCTCGATATCGAAGCCGAAGCCAAGCGCCTGCGCGCGCTCATGGACAAGCAGGGCAATATTAACCTGTTCGTCAGCGAAGGCGCGGGCCTGGACAGCATCATCGCCGAGTTATCCGCGAGCGGTGGCAAGGTCGAACGCGATGCCTTCGGCCACGTCCGTCTCGACACCATCAATCCCGGCAAATGGTTTGGCGAACGTTTCGCCGCCATGCTCGGTGCGGAAAAAGTCCTCGTCCAGAAAAGCGGGTACTTTGCCCGCTCCGCTCCGGCCAACGAGGAGGATTTCAAACTCATCGATACCTGCGTGCTCAAAGCCGTCGAGTGCGCCCAAAAAGGCGAGAGCGGCCTCATCGGCCACGACGAGGAACGCGGCAACGAACTTCGCGCCATCGAATTTCCCCGGATCAAAGGCGGTAAAGCCTTCGACGTCACCCAAGCTTGGTACAAGGACCTGCTCAAGGAAATCGGCCAGCCGATGACCGCAACGGTCACCGTGGCGCACTGAGCCGAAAACACGCCGTCGGATTTAACCACAGAAGACGCAGAACACACAGAATGTACGTTTTCAGATCATAAAAAGATCGGTTCAGATCTAAATTCATCACTCTGATTTCTGTGTATTCGGTGTATTCCGTGGTGATCCCTCCTGGATTTGACTAAGCCGAGGTCGCCCGCGAAACTGCTTGAATTCCCGCAGCCCAGCCAAAAGCTAGGCCGCTGTTGTTGGCGAATGTAGCACAATGGATAGTGTAGTAGCCTCCGAAGCTATTGATCCCGGTTCGACTCCGGGCATTCGCACCACGCCACGCGGCGCAGAATTTTTCTGAACGGAAGTAACAACGCCCGCAGACGTAATTCCCGATTGTCGGTCAATTTTCCAAGCCATCTGGACTTGAACGACACAACCTCGCCCCTGCTCTGCCGCATTACGCCGGACAAACAAAACGCATCACTTCCTCATGATGCGTTTCGGGGAAAATGGTCGGGCCGGTGAGATTCGAACTCACGACCTCTTGCACCCCATGCAAGCGCGCTACCAGACTACGCTACGGCCCGATGATTCATCGGAAGGGC
>JAYVMJ010000480.1:0-3561 GCA_043759025.1 Verrucomicrobiota bacterium
CAAATCGAAAACGTCGAGCCGGACACCTCGACTGTTAATCTGCGTGAAGATATCGCAGACTTTGTCTAGCATGAGATTTTTATCGAGTTCGATGTAGGAGACTTGATACTGGCCAGTTATACCCTGTAGATGCTCACCAAAATGTTTGGCGCTAGTGGCGTGGTTCTGGGCAATCTTAGCACCGTCCTCCTCACCGGCAGCGACGGCGGTAGCTGCCTTTGTCTTCCAGAACGACTCGTAGCCCTGAACCCAGTTGGGTAATTCCCAACCGATGGCACCAATGACAGAAAAAGGAAACCAATGCTCGGCATACTGAGCCTCTTTGTCAGCCAAAAGCTTAGTCAGTCGCCGAGTCGAACGTTCGTAGCCGAAACTTTGATCATATTCCTCAGCCATGAACTTATCCACTTGGAGAAAATAATAAAAACGATTCGCACGATTCGGCAGCACTTGGTCAGGGGCGAGAAACGCATAATAAATCGCCGTCAACCGCTGCTGGCCATCGAGGACAATATATTCCGGTCTTCCCTTTCCTTGGTAGCCATAAACCGGCTCGCAAGAAAGCGCAGAAAAATTTTCCGGCGTGCCTTTCCACAACAGCAGGCTCCCAATATAGTAGTCCAAGAAAATGGATCGCATCAGTGCGCTGATGTCCCATGGCTTCCATTCAAAGTCTCGCTGAAAATCTGGGATGACGAAGCGTCCATCTCGCAGGTGGCTAACCAGAGTATTTAGGCTGACGTGATCAGGTTTTTGGGCGTCTTTCATTTTGGGGTAGCGACACTGCAGCAAGAGGTGACCCACTCAGCGCCATCACAGTTGTCATGTAATGACAGTTAGCCCACCGAAACGGCAAGTAATACCGACGGAAGTATTCCTCAGCCGAATCGTCGGCGCACTATTCCGGTGGTGGAACCGCGATCTAACCGCTGCGTGGCCATAGATGCCCAGATTCCGAATCTCCAGCCACAGATTTTAGAATCCATAGGGTGTGCCTTTCGTCGGAACAAAGTTTACTCACAGCAATAGAAACATTGCGATCCGTCGCCTCGTGATGACTCATATGAGTCAAATAGACGAAATTGATGATACCAGTTTTCTGCGATGCCCATTCTCTCCAATCCAAAATCATCGCGTTCCCCCAATGCGCCAAGCGGCTTTGGCGGAGTTCCACCACCCGGAATTGCGCGAGGATACGGAAGGGAGGTTAATGAGCTACCGGGTGGGCCATCAGGGTGGGCGACGTCGCTAAACACATTTATGATCCGGTCGGGCATGGCATCGAAATCAATGCCCAGCGTGATGGATATCCAGCGGCGTTGGCGCAGTCGGAAAAACTATTCGCCGAAAATCGCCAACCGATTTTCGCGGCCGACGTCAGCGGCAAGGGCGCCCTGGCCTTTGCCGATGTCCCGCGGCCCGATCGCACCGACGATACCCCGGGATGGAAGATGGTAGGCCCGCTCGCGGTTGACGTACGCTCGCCGTTCGTGACATCTTCCGCGCATGCCCGACTTCCGCGTCTATAGTCAGCCAGCTGATCGTGAGGCCGCAGAAATCCGGCTCAACGCCGAGGAGAGTCGTCACCTCGTGACGGTGAATCGCTGCAGCCGGGGCGATCCGGTCATCGCGTTCGATGGGCACGGACGGGAGTGGATTACCGAATGCATCGAGCCGAGCAAGAGCGCGACGATTCTTCGCGTGCGTGAACGCCATCAGGCCAAAGCGTTGTCTTATGAGATGACGCTGGCCCAGGCTTTGCCCAAAGGTTCGACGATGGACGACATTGTGCGTCAAGCGACTGAGGTCGGAGCCAGACAGATTGTGCCGTTGCTCAGCGAGCGTACTCAAGTGCACCTTGATGCTGATCGTGCCGACAAGAAAGTGGATAAATGGCGCATCGGCGCCATCGAAGCGGCAAAACAATGCGGCAATCCCTGGCTACCGGAGATTTTGCCCATTCAAAATTTCGCGGCGTTCGTTCGCGAAACGAAAGACTACGATCTGAAGCTGATCGCAAGTTTGCACGCCGGCGCGATGACACTCAAAACGGCGCTCAGCCACTATCGCGAAAAGCATGGCGCCGCCGAGCCACGCAAGGCGATCTGGCTGATCGGACCCGAGGGGGATTTCTCGCCCGCAGAATTAACGGACGCGATCAGCGCAGGCTTTCAGCCCATCACGCTCGGACCGCTCGTGCTGCGCAGCGACACGGCGGCGATTTATGCGCTCAGCATTCTCGGATATGAGCTGATGAGCGCGTGAAAGAAAGGCGGATTAGGGATAATCGCCCTACCTTTCATTTCCGACTCGCGAGGTACTTCGTAACGTCGTCGCCGGAAACGCGGCCGCCCGGGCCGGTGGTTTCGATGTCGAAAATCTTGCCGTGATCGAGGCCGGCTTCCTGCGCTATTTTAATGGCGCGCGGAGTCCAGATCAGATGCTTCGGAGTGACCGGCGCGGCGGCGGCGGTCGCTGAAACAGAGGCGGATTTGTTTCCGGCAGTCTCGAGATGCTTCAGGCTGAGGTCGGCTGTTTCCATGCGAAACAACAATTGCCCCGAAGATTTCACCTCGCCGGCTTTGCCGTGAACTTCCAGGACGCTGCCGTCGGCGGGCGACTCGAAATCAAACGCGGACTTGTCGCTTTCCAATTCCGCCAGTTTCTGGCCCTTGGCGACTTTCGCACCCGGGGCAACCGCCAGGGAAATGACCGTGAGTTCACTGACCGTTGCGCCCATCGAAGGCATTGGAACGTCGATAATGAAAGTAGACATGAATGGTGCTATTTCGGTGGAACGATGCCGATCGGCGGAGCGCGGTCAATTCGAGAGGACGGAGGGAAAACGCGTAGTTGAGAAGCGGCGAGCGGGGTCACCCACGCTCCATTTACAGCCCGGACCGTTTGCGCTACTCGCGAACTGCTTTCCAGACAGCAAGGCACGAGGCGATGAGCGCCGGCATTTCCGCGACGGGAATCTGATTCGGGCCATCGGAAATCGCCTGCTCGGGATTGGGATGCGTTTCGATGAAAAGTCCGTCCGCTCCTGCGGCGAGCGCCGCGCGCGCCAGCGGTGGCACAAACTCGCGGCGGCCCCCGGTTTTGCCGCCGGCGGCCCCGGGTTGCTGTACGCTGTGGGTGGCGTCGAAAATCGCGGGGGCGCCGAGCGCTTTCATTTGGGCGAAAGAGCGCATATCGACGACAAGATTCTGATAGCCGAAAGTGGTGCCCCGTTCAGTTTGCCAGATTTCCTTCGCGTGCCCTTGCTTTAATTTGCTGACGACAAATTCCATTTCCTGCGGCGAAAGGAACTGCCCTTTCTTCACGTTGACAACGCGACCCGTGGCCGCGGCGGCGAGCAGCAAATCGGTTTGGCGGCAGAGAAACGCGGGGATTTGCAGCACGTCGCAAACCTCGGCCACCATGGCCGCCTGCTGGCGCTCGTGAAAGTCAGTTACGACGGGAAAGCCGTAATCTTTTTTGATCAAAGCCAGCAGCGCGAGTCCCTCTTCCATGCCGGGTCCGCGGTCACCGCTAAGCGACGTGCGATTGGCTTTGTCG
>JAYVMJ010000481.1:0-2236 GCA_043759025.1 Verrucomicrobiota bacterium
CCGGAAACCTCCCCCGCGCGTCCGGGATCCGCGCCGCCTGAAATTATCGCTCTCGAACCATCCAAGCCCGGCGAGAAAATCGGCCCTGTGGACGTGACCGTTTTTACCGGTAAGCCGCTCTACGACGAAACGACCTTGCGCACGGTTTTCCTGGAATTCGAAGACTCTGATTGGGAAAAAGAATTGGGTGAGTTCGCGCGCACGGATATCAACGTACCCGCTCGTCTGACCTTGGATGGTCAGAGTTATTCAGGAGTCGGCGTTCATTTTCACGATCGAGAAAGCACTGCGACGACGTCCAGCGGCTACAAACGAGCACTGGACCTGACCCTCGACCAAAACGGAATGGGCCAAACAATCGACGGCGAAAAACGCCTGCGGTTGATGGATGCGGCCACCGACGCGACGTACCTTCGAACCATGCTCTACATGCACGTCGCCCGAGAGTACCTCAAGGCCCCCAAAACCAATTTCATTCACGTGGTTATCAACGGGGAAAACTGGGGCACTTACGTGAATATCGAACCGCTCGACGACTCATTTATCCGGAAGAATTTCGAAACCACTGACGGTGCGTGGTGGTCCGTTCCACCCGGCGGCATCCTTGCCTTCATTGGCGACAAGCCCGACGCGTACCGGGAGAATTATATTCTGAAATCAAAAGAAAATTCCAACAGTTGGAACGCCTTGATCGATCTTTGCAAAATCTTGAATAAAACGCCAACGAGCGACCTCGAAGCTGCGCTCAGTCCACGGCTTGATATCGACAACGCCCTCCGGTTTCTTGCGCTCGAAAATGTGCTGATTAACCAGGACGGTTATGGCGCGACTACCGGCGGCTATGGTCTCTACCTCGCGAAGGATGGGCGTTTTCATTTCATTCCGCAAAACGCCGAACGAAGCTTCCGCCTCGTCGAGCAAAGCGACTACGAACGTGGCGCCCGACGAACCGGGGCAAAACCCGAGGAAGGGAAAGGCGGGAAATCCAACCAGAAGAAAGGCGACAACAACCTCAGCAAGGACCCGGTCGAGCGCGCGCTCCAAAAATATAATCCAAAGAATTTTCCGCATCAAAATACGACCGACCTCGCGATGTTGTTGAGCTACAGCTTTGTCAACAAAGCCGACAGTGATTTTGACGGGAAAATCAGCCGCGATGAGTGGTTGTCCTTTGCCCGCTCCTGGTTTCTCGTCATGGACGAGGACTTGGTCGGAAAACTCACGCGCGCTCAATTTCTCGGAAAATTTCGCGCCATGCTCACCCCCGCTTCCATCGCGGACGGAAGAACGAAACAAACCTTTGGCCAGGACGACGCCGCGGCCATCATCGGCGCCGATTTTTTCAAAGCGCTTGACCAAAACCACGACGGTGTGATCACGAGCCAGGAGGTCACCGATACCTTCGCGCAATGGTTCACGGAATGGAGCGCCCCAAAAACGGCAGTTATCACCGAGGCGACGCTGCGAAAAGCCTTTGACGCCTTGTTCACCCGGACAATTTTCCTCGCGGATCAATCCTTCATCGCACGAAACGACAAGACCATCCAACCCGGGGATCTGAGCGACGAACACGGGCAGGGTCGCGGACGAGGACGCGGCCAGGGCAGTGGCAGTGGAATCGGATTGGGGCCGTTCCACATCGGCGCCGGCCATGGCGGCGGCGAATCGCGCACCCTAGTCACGTTTAGCGAAGAACTCGATCCACTCAACGGACTGGGCGACGACAACAAACCGTTGATCAGAAAACTTCTCACGGTGCCCGCGCTTCGCGCTCGCTACCTCGAGTATGTCCGCGAAATCACCGAGAATTGGCTCACTTGGGAAAAACTCGGGCCCGTCGCGCAACGCTATCACGATTTGATCGCGGCTGGCGTTGAAAAAGAAACCCACAAGGCAAATAGCTACGTCCACTTTGTTCAGGAGTTCGATCAAGAGACCACCACGGGAGGACGCGATGGCGACGCGGCGACCAACCTGAAAAGTTTCGTTACCGAACGTCACCACTTCCTGCTGGAGGATGACAACGTCATGGGCATTAGCACCGGCCCCTGAGTCAAGAGACAGCGCGCGGAACTCACGCCGGCGACCGCGCCTCGAAGGCGCCGTCGGACCGTTTACTCACGAGTCTTTTCAATTCGAGGCCCATGAGCGCGACGGAGATTTCCGCCGCAGTTAAACCCGTTTCCGAAGCAAGCGCGTCGATGCCCAGAATCGAGCCACCTTCAAAGCAGCCCGC
>JAYVMJ010000482.1:0-12809 GCA_043759025.1 Verrucomicrobiota bacterium
GCGGCTGATGCCCTGCCGCCTTTGCCTATCTGCGTCGGGGCAGCCGCAGCCGCAGACTTTGACCGCGACGGGAAGATCGACGTCTTCCTCGGCGGACGCATCGTCCCCGGGCAGTATCCCCTCCCACCCCGCAGCGCCCTGTTACGCAATACTGGCGGGAAGTTTGAGGACGTGACTGACACGATCGCCCCAGGCTTGCGAACGGTTGGTCTCGTGACCTCCGCATTGTGGACCGATGTCGACGGCGACGGTTGGCTGGATCTCTTGGTGGCGGTGGAGTGGGGGCCGGTGAGATATTTTCACAACCAACACGGCGAAAAATTTGAAGACTGGACCGAAAAAGCAGGCTTCGCCGCGGCGGGCAACGGTTGGTGGACCTCGATCGCCGCCGCTGATTTTAACGGGGACGGCCAGCTCGACTATGTGGTCGGGAACCTAGGGCTGAACACCCCCTATCGGGCTTCAACTGAGCGGCCAGTTTCACTCTATCGGGGGATATTTGCCGACGGAATCGCACCGTTAACCGTCGAAGGTTACTATGAAGGCGATCAACTGTTCACCCGCTCCACGCGGAGCGAACTGGGCGCGGTGCTTCCGGTAGTGCGCAAGCATTTCCCGAAAAACGACGACTACGCCAAGGCGACCCTGGCGGAGATTGTGGGCGCCGACCGGCTCGCCGCGGCGACTCACTTCACCGCGACGCAATTGCGCAGCGGCGTGTTCCTCAGCCAGCCGGATGGGACCTATCATTTTGAGCCGCTGCCCCGGATCGCGCAGATCGCTCCACTTCAAGGCATCGTCACGGGGGACTTCGACGGCGATGGCCACGCGGACATTCTCGCGGTTCAGAACAACTATTCGTTTGCGCAAACCATCGGACGCTTCGACGGCGGGCTCGGTCAATTCCTGCGGGGTGACGGACACGGGCATTTCACGCCAGTGCCGCCCGCTGACTGCGGGTTGGTCGTGCCGGGCGATTCCCGGGCACTCGCGCTCATCGATTTCGACGGCGATGGCTGGCCGGATTTTCTACTCACGCGAAGCAAGAGTCCCTCCCTCGCCTGGCAGAACCGCGGAATTTCGGGGCACCACACCTTGCAAGTCCAGCTTCAGGGCCGGCCGGGCAATCGCACCGCCATCGGCGCGCGGGTAACGGTTGCACTCGCCGATGGCACTACCCAGACCAGCGAAGTGGCTGCCGGGAGCGGCGTCCTCTCCCAGGGCACGACTACTCTTTTCTTCGGCTACCCTTCGTCCAATCCGCCCCGAGCCATCCACGTCCGCTGGCCCGATGGGACCAAGTACCAACAGAACCTCACGGCCAATCCGGGACGACTCAATCTGGCCGAACCGATGCCGTAATTATATGGAATCTGCCTCTGATTCAGTTTTGACCAGAGAGCGGTTCTAAAATGGCCCTCCGGGATAACATCCCATCAATAGACAATGTCCATCTGCGGCGGCGGATCCGCAACGAGCACGATTTTCCCGGAGAGTTCCGGAAACCACGCCTTCAGATCCGCCGGAGTGACTTGGTACAGCAACAGAAAATACCAGCGCTTTCCGCCGTCGTGCGACAGCGCGAGCACCCGCGTTTGTTGGGTCAACTCCAAATGCGCGCCATGCAGGATGGCCGTCACCGGCAGAATTGACGTCAGCCACGGTCCCATCTGCCGCAGGGTCGATGGACGACGGGGCAACGCTTGCAGCCGCTCCGCGCCGAGCGCGCGGGCTTGAGCAAATTGATCCTTCAGGTCGCGTAGCACCACGGCCCGGCCGCCCGAACGCGAAACAACCTGCGGCGGAAGATACGCGACGATCCCCTCGCAATCACCCCGCTGCCACGCCAACGCACACCGCCCCGCATCACGCCGCAAAATCGTAACGCCATCCGCCGCCCGCATAATCGCGGGCAGGAAAACAAGTCCGATCAACAAGCAGCGCAGTTTTCGCATGAGTCACGTGGACGGTAGTTTCATCCACCGGTCCCGCAAGCACGCGCGCGAAAGAAGAACCCGGCATCGGCGAGTAAAGGTGGTCGGGTGCCACTATTGACTAACACGAACGCTTCGTGATCGCACCTGACACTGGTCAAAGGTCACGGGCTCGACGGCGTCAGCGAATTTCCACCAGCCGCGCGCCTTGGGCGAGCAACGCCACGACCTGCGGTATGCGCGGGACGAACCACGCGGAGAGTGCCGTATTGGACGTATGGCCCACGCGTAGCCACACGACGCATGGCGCGGATTCGGTCGCTTGCACTCGCCGCGCAAAGTCTTCGTCCTTCGTCACGATCGCGCAGCCACCGACCTCGGCATGCCGCCAGATAGCGCCGTCGTCTGCCTCGCGAAGCCCGATTTCACGTACGCCTGCGCCTCGCAACCGGCTTCGACAAGCCAACGCGCGAGCGCGGGAGGCAACTGGGCATCGACTAAAAACTTCACCGGCTGGCCACAAGCACAGGGTGGTCAAGTTGAGCGGCGGCGTATTCCAGACTCGCTTTGATATCGCCTTCTTCAAGGTCGGGATAGTCGGCTAGGATTTCCGATGCGGGAACACCGGCGGCAACCAAGTCGAGCACGTCTTTCACGCGAATGCGCATCCCGCGGATACAAGGCCGCCCGCCGCACTGGTTCGGATTGAAGGTGATGCGCTCCATATAATTCATCCTCGAATGGTAGGCGTGCACCGCCCTTTCCGCAAGGCCCGTATTCTGTTTCCGCCTACGGCAATACCGCGGGAAGGATCGGTTCCGGAATAGGGTGCTCGCGCGAAGACAGCGAGCCGGTCGCGTTCAATGGCGCTTGCCGTTCCTCATAGCACGCCGCCAGTTTCCGGCGTTGCCGCAGCGAGAGTTTCGATGGTGGAAATCAATTTCGGCTACAATGGCCAGAGGTCAAAACCGGGCGGCTTTCCCATTTGACGATCATTCTGCTGGTTACCAGCGGGCCCGCTTCCTGATGCAGGAAGCCTCAAGGGAAAATTCAAAAGTAGCATCTAGCGGACTGACCCCATACGAATTCGCGCGTGTCGCGAAACACAAAGCTGGTGGTTTGATACAACGGCACCGCGCGCGAGCCGGTGGTCGGATCCGGCGTCTGGCCGGCGTGGAGGGCTTTGGTTCCGAAACCTTGGTTACTCATGATCAAACGAGGGGTTGGATGAACGAAAAACGGGACTTGCCCAACGCAACGCACGAAACTTCCCACGTCAACCCTGCAACGGTTACCAAGCTTGGCCGCCGGATGGGAAACGGTTGCGATGGACCGATCGTTCGAAACGGTTCGACGCTCCGCTGCTCACTCCTTTTGGCCATTCTTCGCCAACAGCAGACCGGGCGGGAACAGAAGGGTGCGGGAGAAAAAACGTCGCAGGTCCATTCATCTTCCCGGATTTACGATCCGGAATAGTCGTGCGTTGGAGAGACGATTTAGCACCTTCGGATGAACGCAGTCGTCGTGACCTATTCCAGCTATCTGATTTTTATTTTTATCCTCATCGCGGGCTTGATGGCGCCGGGCTGGCTATTGGGACGATTGCTCGGAACGAGAGGTGAACCATCGACCGCTTTTTTGGGGTCAGCCGCGCTATTGCTCAATCTGCTGATCGCCTTGGACGCGATCGACGTTGCCCTTTCGACAACGCACATCGCCATGGGCCTCGGCGTGGTCTGCATAATATTGGCGGCCGCCATTAACCTGACGGGGCGTACGCGGGAAATCGCCGAAACGAACCCCGTCGATTTCCGCTGGCAGGCTTATCATTGGTGGCTGCTTCCCGCCGTCATCGGTCTCGGGGCCATTGCGGCCAAGGCTCTGGGCGATCCGCTGTCGGGATTGGACACGTTTTTTCGCTGGGATTTCCTTGCTCGCCAGATGTTCAGGCAATCCAGCCTGCATTTCTACCCACCGATCACCGCGCCGGATTTTCTGCACTATGGATGGTGCGACGGAATCGCTCCGCTGGTTTCGAGCCTATACTTTTGGGCCTACCTTGCGCTCGGCGAAACCGCAAAATGGGCCACAACGCCGATCGTGATCGGGGAATCCCTGCTCTTGTTTCAAGTTGTCTATCGACTCGCAGCCAACCGCGGTGGGAGCGCCGCAGGCTTCGGCGCACTGGCCCTCCTGGCCATCAACCCCGTTTTGTTGTGGGGCGTTGCCATGGGCCAGGAAACTGGAATGACTGCACTTTCCTGTGTCGCGATGTTCCTCTACATCGAAAAATATCGCGCCCAGCCAACGGCCCGCTGGCTGTTGTGGGCGGGAGTCGCAGCCGGTACGGGCGCACTGGCTCGGGAATACGGTTTGGCGTTCATCGCCCTCGGCGCGTTTTCATTGGCGTGGCATCGAGTTTCCCGCCGGGGTTGGTTCGAGTTCCTCATTGCGGCGGCAATGGTGGCATTTCCCTGGTACCTCCGGAACTGGATTCGAACCGGAAATCCGCTCTACAGCCAAAATCTGGCCGGGCTGTTTCCCGTTAATCCAGTGAACGCCGAATATCTCCAGCTGGCCCACGACGCGATCCGACTGCCCACACCCTTCGCCACCGCCGCGGCACTGGTCGGGCTCCTCGTCAGTTGGATGGGAATTACGTTGGGCCTCGGTCTGGCCGGTATGATAAAAATCCGCCACGAGCGAATCCCCTGGATCGTCGGCTTGGTCGGCATCACCACCTTTTGGTTTTGGTCCAGCCCCAGAACATCCGGCGGCCTGGTCTATGCGTTGCGGGTAATGACACCGGTGATCGGGCTCGCCGCCGCAGCCGGGGGAACGCTTTTGCAGTCATGGAAATCAAAGCGGTTTGGCTGGCTGGCCATCGTGCTGGCGACGCTGATGGCGATCGACTCCGCTGAACGCTCCCGCTTCATGCCTTTCCCCTCGCGAGTCGTGTGGTGGAAAAAATCTCCAGCCTCCTGGTTGGTCTTCTCGTGGAAAAGCGAACCGTGGTCGGCGGATCCGCAGTGGGCGGCGGTGGCGTCCGCCGCGAATGCCCAACAGGTTCTGGTTTCAGACGCCTATTGCTTCACGATTATGACCGATCTTGGCGCAACCCCGGTTCCCATTTTTAGCCCCAACGTCCGGTTTTTATTTGAAGCGGACACCCTTCTCGCCCCGGGCCTCGCACGATTGCGCAGAGAAAAAATCCGATTCGTACTGATCGCGAAGGATCAGGTGCAACTGCCCCTCCACCCCTTTTTCAAGTCTCTGCTGACCACCCGGTCAGTGATGAACACCCCGACGTTTCTACTCTATGATGTGTCTCCGCCAAGTTCGACCATGAGTGCCGGTCAATGAGATCATGGATTCCGATACGCTGGATTTTCCCTGCGGCCAGCCAGAGAGCCCGGCGCAACAATTCCCGCGCAAGTTCCCGTGAATTGAGGATCGCGGTCGCCGGATGATGAATTTTGATTTCACCTGTTCGCTGATGTACTTTGCCTTCACTCAACGTCCCCGCCAATGAGTGCAATCCCCACCCGCCGCCACTTGGAGTATGCCACCGGATTTATCGGCTTGGGCATGTTTCCGGATGCAGAGCGTGAATTGCAGGCCATCGCAGAAGCGGACCGGTCATCACCGGAGGTCCTCAACCTCTGGATTGATCTCCACATGCACGCCAAGGAGTGGAAGGACGTGATCACGATCTCGCAGAAAATGGTGCGGGTGGAACCGAGCGACGACAAGGGCTGGATTTCATGGGCCTTCGCGTTGCGGGAGCTCAATCGCTTCGAAGAAGCACGCGACCTGTTGCTCAAGGCGATGCCACTGCATGGGAAAACCTGCGACGTCCTGCACTACAATCTCGCGTGCTACGAATGCCTGCTGGGAAACCTGCCAGAGGCGAAACGCCGCCTGAAAACCGCGGTGCGCAAAGACAAAGTGTGGAAGACCGAAGGGATGGATGATCCCGATCTCGAAGCGCTTTGGCCGGATATTAAACTAATGGGTGACTGAGAAGTCGCCCGCTTAAGTGATCGCCAGACTTTACAGCGGCGGGTTTTAGGCGCTAGCTGGTTCCAATCCACGCTGCTCAGGGCAGTGATGTCCGCTTACCCTCACTCAAAACATGAAGACCACCCGCCTGCTCGTTTCCACGTTTATTCTTACTGCATTAACCGCCGGCTCGACTCTCCTCGCCGGCCAGCAATGGATCGGCCACGATCGCGATCGACCGCAGCCCACTGTCGTTGATCCCGGCATGCCCAGCACGCCGGACAAAGTGGGCAAAGCGCCCTCTGACGCCGTGGTGCTGTTCGATGGCTCCAACATTTCCGCGTGGTGCGCAATGAATGGTGAACCGACCAAATGGATCAATCATGATGGCGCTTTGGAATGCGTCCCCGGCAGCGGCTACGCGCGCACGTTGCAGAGTTTCGGCGAATGCCAGGTGCACGTTGAGTTCGCCACGCCGAATCCGCCCCATGGAAATAGCCAGGGCCGCGGCAACAGTGGATTTTTCTTCGGCATGGGACGCTACGAAGTCCAAGTGCTCGATTCGTACGAAAACAAAACCTACGCCGACGGTTCCTGCGGAGCGGTCTATAATCAATATCCGCCGCTCGTGAACGTTTCGCGCAAACCCGGTGAATGGCAGACCTACGACATTCTTTGGACTCCACCGAAGTTCGGTATCGACGCCACGTTGAAGTCCGCCGCACGTGTCACGGTTTTCCATAACGGAGTCGTGATCCAGAACAATGTCGTGCTGATCGGCCAGACCGGCTGGCTCGAACGCACTCCTTATGAAGCTCATCCCGAAAAGCTCCCGATCGCCCTGCAAGACCACGGCAATCCCGTTCGCTACCGGAATATCTGGGTACGCGAACTCGGCGCGCCGTCCAAACCTGAATTCTATCTGCCTGACGCCGTGCTCGACAGCTACGTCGGCACCTATGGGCGCTGGAAAATTACGCGCGACGGCGGCAATTTGATCCTGAAGACCGACGGCGGCACCGCAGTATTGTTCGCGGAATCGGCTACGCACTTCTTCTCCAAGGTGGTCGACATTCAGGCCGAATTCGATCCCACCAATCACACGATCCGCGTTTCCGTCGGCGAAGACGGCGGCGAAGTCGTCAGCAGGAAATAACCGGTTCAATCCTCATCGCGAAGTAAACGAGGACTGGACCGTCCATCGGCCCGGTTTTTTATGCGTGGGCACCCTGTCGGTTATTTTATCGAATTACGATATTTGCGGCAGGACGCTTCACGGTGACAGCATCGAAACTTTTTTCCTGAGCAATCGCTCCTCGTTTTTTGGGGCTAAAACTCCGCAAAAAAATTTGCCGGGCTTTGTAACCTCGTCGCTCTTCCCAACGTCACGCCGTTCAAGACCGTCCCCACGAACCGGCCCTATTCCCATGATCGAAGTCAAAGACCTCGTCAAAACCTACGGCTCTAAACGCGCGGTGAACGGCGTCACGTTCACGGTTCGCCGCGGCGAAATTCTCGGATTCCTCGGACCCAACGGCGCGGGAAAATCCACCACGATGAAAATGATCACCGGGTTCCTGAAACCCGACGCGGGGACGGCGACCGTGGATGGAATCGACGTGTCCGTCGATCCGGTCGCGGTCAAACGCAAGCTCGGCTATCTGCCGGAAAGCGCGCCCGCCTATCCCGAAATGACGGTGGCTGAATTCCTGAGCTTCATCGCCGAGGTGCGAGGTTTTCGTACCCATGAAGCGCAACGCATTCAGGTCGACCGCGCCGTGGCGCTGACCCATCTGGAACCCGTCCGCCACCAGACAATCGAGACGCTCTCGAAAGGTTTCAAGCAGCGGGTCGGTTTCGCGCAGGCGCTGCTGCATGATCCGCCCGCCCTCGTGCTGGACGAGCCAACCGACGGCCTCGATCCCAACCAGAAAAACGAAGTGCGCACCCTGATTCGCAACATGGCGGCAGCAAAGGCGGTCATCCTTTCGACCCACATCCTTGAGGAAGTCGACGCCATCTGCACACGCGTGATCATCATTTCACAGGGCCGCATCGTGGCCGACGAAACTCCGGCCGCCTTGCGGGCGAGGCAACCGGGCGCGCGGCTCGATGAAATCTTCCGCACCCTCACTTCGTCCGACGTCTGAGTTTCTTCCGCCATGCAACAGATCCGTCCCATTTTTAAGCGTGAGTTTCTCGGTTATTTCCGTTCGCCGGTCGCTTACGTGTTCCTCGTCATTTTTGTTTTCGCGTCGGTCGGGCTGTCCTTCTTTGCCGGAGGCTTTTTTAAAGCCGGCATCGCTTCCTTAGACCGATATTTTCTATTTATTCCGTGGTTATTTCTGTTCCTGGTGCCAGCGGCCGGCATGAGATTATGGTCTGAGGAAAAGCGCTCCGGGACGGTGGAGCTATTGTTCACGCTTCCCATCACGACCTTTGAAGCAGTGATCGGAAAATTTCTGGCCGCTTGGGCTTTTCTCACGGTGTCGATTTTGGCGAGTTTCCCCATGGTTCTCACCATCGCCTATTTGGGCAAACCCGATTGGGGCATCGTCGTGAGTGGATACGCCGGCTGTGTCTTAATGGCCGCCGCTTATTTGGGCGTGTGCTCGCTCATGTCGGCCCTGACAAAAAACCAGGTAATCAGTTTTGTCCTAAGCGTGTTTCTTTGCGCGATGCTGGCTCTTGTCGGCACCAGCATGTTTTCTGATTTCTTAACCGGGTACGCCGGCTTGCCGGTGTCGGTGGTCGATGTGATCGCCAACTTCGGTTTCTTGACCCATTTTGAGGCATTCACGTCGGGCGTGATCGATCCAAAGGACATCGTCTTTTTTCTCTCCTTAGCGGGTTTCACTCTATTCCTGAACGTCGTCGTCCTCGAACGCTAATCCTTCCGCTTTCCCTCCATGAAATCCGGCAGCAAAGCCTTCGCCATTCTTCTCCTCTTCATCGGGCTGGTGCTCGTCAACTACCTCGCCTCCGCCCTGCCCGTGCGGCTCGACGTCACCGCCGAATCGATCTATTCGCTTTCGCCCGGCACGAAAAAAATGCTCGGGAAGCTGGAAGATCCCGTGACCGTGGAGCTCTATTTTTCCAAGGACGCAAACGGGTTGCCCATTGCCTATAAAAATTACGCCGCGCGCGTCCGTGAAATGTTGCGACAATACGTTCGCGCCTCCCACGGCAAACTTACGCTCAGCGTCATCAACCCGCGGCCCGACACTCCGGAAGAGGAAAAGGCGACGGCCGCCGGGCTCTCACCGCAGGTTTCACGACAAGGCGGCGAACAGTTCTTTTTCGGCCTGGTCGTGATCCAGGCCGACCAGCAGAAAACCATTCCCGCGTTCACGCCGCAACGCGAACAGTTCCTCGAATACGATCTCTCGAAGCTGATTTATAGCGTGCAGCAATTCGACAAACGAAAACTCGGTCTGCTCACGAGCCTGCCCTTGCAGGGCAGCGGGGCCAACGCCCAAATGATGATGCTGATGGGCCAGCGTCCGCAACCGGCTCAATTCGTCATCAGTGAGTGGCAGCAGACCTTTCAAATCGTCACCGTGACGCCTTCCGCCAAGGAATTGCCCCCCGGGCTCGACGCGCTGGCAATCGTGCATCCGGAAAACGTGTCGCCTGAGCTGCAGTTCGCGATCGACCAATTCCTGCTCGGCGGAAAACCCGTCTTCCTCGCGGTCGATCCCATGTCCGAATATTTCAAGGAACAGGGTGGACAGCGCGCCATGATGATGAACGGACCGCAGCAGAATATTTCCAGTGACCTGCCGGTCCTGCTCAACGCGTACGGCGTCAGCTACGATCCACAAAATGTCGTGGGCGATCTGGAAAATGCCACGCAGGTGCAGAACAGCGGCGGCGGTGTCGCGCGTTACCCGATCTGGCTGAGTTTGACCCGCGCGAATTTCAACGCGAAGTCGCTGCCGACGGCGCAACTCAACTCCGCGATGTTCATCGATGCCGGCAGTATTTCGCCCAAAGCCGGCAGCACGCTCACCTTCACCCCGCTCGTCGAAACGTCAGAGCAGTCGGGCACTATTCCGTCAGCGATGCTGCAATTCGTGCAACCCGACGATGTCGCCAAACAGATCAAGCCGTCGGGAAAGAAAACGATCGCCGCGTTGATCGCCGGCAAATTCAAAACCGCTTTTCCCGACGGAGCCCCCAGGGAAGGCAAACCTGCAACCGGTCCTGAAAAGAAAGGCGAAAAAAATTCAATTCCAGCGCCGGTAGCCACGGCGAAGGCGGCACTCAAGGAGTCCGTCGGCACCTCGACGCTCTTTGTCATCGCCGACACCGACTGGTTGTTGGACGACTACAGTGTGCGCAAATACAGCTTCTTCGGCCAGTCGGCAGCGGAACCGTTCAACGACAATCTCGCCCTCGCCGCCAATGTGGTCGACTACCTGGGCGGTTCGCCCGACCTGATTTCGATTCGCGGCAAGGGAAGTTCGATTCGTCCGTTCACTGTGGTTCGCAAAATGGAAGTCGAGGCGCAGAAAAAATATCAGGAGAAGCTGTCCGCGCTCGATGCCCAGCTGGCCACGGTCCAGAAACAATTGGGTGAGATCCAGGGCAAAAAAATCCAAGGCACCCGGCTCATCGCCAGCCCGGAAATCGCCAAAGCGGTCGAGAATTTCCAGAAGCAGCAAGCGACCTTGCGCGGCGAGCGGCGTGAAATCCGCCTCGCGTTGCGCGAGGACATCGACGCCTTGGAAAATCGGTTGCTCGTGCTCAATCTGCTGGTGAGCCCCCTGCTGGTCGGAATTTTCGGCCTCTGGTTCTGTCGTCACCGCCGGCAGTGATCACCGTTTTCGTTTTCCTTAAGATTTTCTTCTCATGATGAAATTGAAAAACCTCCTCATGGTCGTCGTTTTGCTCGCGGCGGTGTCCGCCGTAGTTTTCGTCCTGCAGCGTCCGACGGCGCCCGCGAAAATCGATCCGCGTCTCGGCCAATCGCTTTTCGAAGGCGTCGCCATCGACCAAGCCACCAGGTTCAGCCTCACCGATCAGGGCAAGACCGTTGCTCTCGTGCGCGAAAACGACGGCAGTTGGCAGGTCGCCAGTTATTATGACTTGCCCGCCGACTTCAGCAAACTGTCAACCTTCGTGAACAGCCTGACGGAAGCGAAGATTCAGCGCCTCGTGACCAGTAATCCGGAGCGACTGGCAAGGCTTGAGTTCAAGGACACGAAGATCGAATTGTCCGGTGCCGGCGGGAAGGAAATCTGGTCGGTCACCTTCGGCAAAAATGCCGAAACCAGCGGACGGTATGTTCGTTTCGGCAACGAACAAAAGGCGTACCTCGCCAATTTCAGCGGCTGGCTGGATGCCGATTCCAAGAATTGGGCCAACCCCGGGATTTTCGTCGTAAAACCGGACGAGATCGCATCGGTGGAAATTTCTTTCGCCGCGGGCGGTCTCATCAAAATCTCGCGGGCAAAAGCGGATGACGTCTGGACATCCGATAAAACGCCAGCCGGCGAAAAAGTCAGCGCAGCCAAGATTGCCTCGCTACTCGGCTCGACGGGCAACGTACGGTTTACGAATACGACCGAGCTGACCGACGCCAATGCCCTCGCAGCGAAGGCGCATGAACGGGTCTTCAAACTGACGACGTTTGGCGGAAAAAACTACACCGTTGCGATGGGCCGAAAACCCGAGGACAAGAAGTTAAAGCCTTTGCCCGCAAAAACCGCTCTTCCCGGGCCGGTCGCAAACGCATCGGCCCCGGCCGACGCGGTAAAGAACACGACGGTCGGCCCGAAGGCGCTTGAAATTAAGCCGGCTACACCGGAATTCGAAACCCTTCCCGCCGGACCAGTTTTTGTTTCTATTTCCAGCAGCAATGCCGCCGACCCGATCAATGCATGGATGAAGCAACGCTCGTTTGAAATTTCCAACGACGCATTTACCGCACTGCCGCAAAAGGCGGCTGATATTTTTGAATCGGCTCCCGTTCCAGTCACGCCGGCCCCTCAAGCGACTGTCAAAGCTGCAGACGAAAAAAAGAATCCGACGACCACGAAACCATAGTTTGGTCAAAGTTTGAGAAATTATTTTTGTTACTTTTGAGAAAAGATGTTGCCGCTCAATACGGTTACACGCAAAAACGGGCGTGGCTAAAATTGTGAACAAAATCACCCGAAGGTGGACATGATTGGCTCGATTTCGGCTTCATTTGGCAGCATGGAAGCCTCCACTACTGCGGTTGAGCGCGTTGAAACCAAGCCAATCTGCGTGGGTTTAAGCTGTTGGCTATGGGAACGGGGTCGTCCGAAGGCGATCGTCGAACTCGCGAAAAGCATGGGCGTAACCGTGGAATTGACTCAGAAGGTTCACGGATTGCGACGGGAGATTGAGGCTCAGGTATCGGGTCGAAACGTCGATCGATTTATTGGCGAGTTTGTCCGGAATTGCTGAATTCGCGCCGGCGCGAGTACGCTGGCTTCACAGTGGGGGAGGTCGGGCCATCCCACAGTCTGATCAATTTTAGCCCCCGTCATTACGAGGAGCGCAGTGAGGCCGTCGCGAACCGCCAGGATATCGGCGTGGCCACGAAGCGGATGAAATTCAGTTACCGGGATAGGAGCCTGAACCGTCGCCCAGACTTTGCGATGAGAGGCTGAGGAAGCAAACAACCCCAGCGAAGTCGCAGCGCCCTCCTTGAACAAGAAATCGCGCCGATTCATTCGTCCGTTTATAACGCAAAGGCTTCCGCGACGATTGAATCGATTTCTTGTTGATTGGCGGACGCGGCAACTGATGCGAGTCGCATCATCAATAGATCGGTTACTTTTGCGGCGTGGGGAATCCTTAGCTTTCGCAGAACCTGGGCTTGGTATCGAACGGAGCCAC
>JAYVMJ010000483.1:0-2174 GCA_043759025.1 Verrucomicrobiota bacterium
CAGAAGGTCCTGCGCGAAGTTCATATTTATCTCCAGACCTACGGCGTCACGACTTCGCAATGCGTGCGCATCGTCGCCAAGTTCGGGCCGGCCGCGCAACAGATCATCACCGAGGAACCCTATCGCATCGCCCGCGAAATCGACGGCATCGGTTTCAAAACCGCCGACCGGATCGCCATCAATCTGGGTTACGCCAACGACGCCGCGCCACGCCTCGATGCGGGGTTGATCTACGCGCTCGAAACGTTGCAGGAAGAAGGCCACACCGCCTTTCTTCAGGAAGATCTCACCACCCACGCGGCAACCCTGCTGGAAACATCGACCGAATTCATCGCCGCGCGCATCGAAGCGCTGGTGAAAAACAAAAGCGTTGTGCGCCACCCTGGAGGCGCGGCGACCCCGCCGCGCAATGACGGCGGCGGGATCGCCGCCGCACCAGTCAATTCCGATCCCGCGAAAAACGGGGCCGCTTTCATCCAGCTTCCGGCTAACGACCGCTCCGAACGCAAAATCGCGGATGCCATCAAGCGTTTGAATTCCGTTCCGTCCGGCTTGCCCGCGATCAAAATCGACGCCGCCGTCACTTGGGCCCAGGAAAAAGCCGGCTTCGAGTTCCACGCCTTGCAAGCCGCCGCGATCAAAAATTCCCTCGCGCAAAAAATCACAATTCTCACCGGCGGTCCGGGCACGGGAAAAACGACCATCCTCCGCGCGCTCGTTGAAATCCTGAAGGCGAAAAAAGTGCGCGTCACGCTCGCCGCGCCGACCGGTCGGGCCGCGCAACGTCTCGCCGGAACCACCGGCGGCGTGGCTTCGACCATTCACCGGCTGCTCAAACTCGAAAACGGCAGTTTCACCGTCAACGAATCGCATCCGCTCGCGACGGATTTCCTCATTGTGGACGAAGCGTCGATGCTCGACACGCGCCTCGCCGCCGCGCTCCTGCAAGCCGTGCCGATCCGCGCGCATCTCCTGCTCGTGGGCGATACCGACCAGTTGCCGAGCGTCGGCGCCGGCAACGTCCTGAAAGATTTGATCAATGTCACCCTCCCAGATCCGAGATCCCAACCCCCAGCCCCGACCACGTCGCGGTCTTCCGTCACCCGCCTTTCCTTCGTCTACCGGCAAAAAGAGGAAAGTCTCATCGTCACCACTGCGCACGCGATCAACGGTGGCGAGGCCCGACCGCCGCCCATTGTCGACGCCGTGGAAAAGGCGCAGCCGTGGAGCGATCTGAATTTCATTTGTGCGACGAGCGCCGAGGATTGTCTGGCGAAGATTGTCGAGCTCACGACGAAATTCATTCCGCAACATTTCAAGTGGTTCGATCCGGTGGGTGACGTGCAAATCCTCGCCCCGATGCACAAGGGCGTCGCCGGCGTCGGCAATCTCAATACTCAGCTCCAGGCGGCAATGAACCCCACGCAAAAAGGCCTGCGTGCCATCAGCGGTGAATATCGCCCCGGCGACAAACTCATCCAGCTTCGAAACAACTACGACAAAAACCTCTTCAACGGCGACATCGGCACGATCATCAGCGTCGATCTGACCAAAGGCACTCTTATCGCCGAGTTTGATGGAGAACGTCATCTTTTTGAGCGCAACGAATTCAACGACGTCGCCCTCGCCTACGCCATCAGCATCCACAAATCGCAAGGCAGCGAATACCCCATCGTAATCGTCCCGCTGCTGAAGGCGCATTTCATGATGCTGCAGCGAAATTTGATTTACACCGCCATCACGCGCGGACGAAAAAAAGTCTTCATCGTCGGCGAACCCGCCGCCTACGGGATGGCCGTCCGCAACGCCGAATCAAAAATGAGATGCACGCATCTACGGGAGAAAATCCTGGCGTCCGTGAACTGATCGCGCGCGCACTGGGTGCTATCTGCCCTTTTTGGCCTAAATCTTATTTAAGAATGAGGCTGATCATGAAATCGATAAATGTTCTAAATCACACAGATACAGTACTTAGCTTATTTAAGCTTAACCCTGAGACAACTCCACCATCCTGCGAAAAAGCCCCGATCTTCATCGGCTTCAAGCGCGCACCCACGCATTCTCCCGCTTCTGATCTGTTGAAGGCAATGAGCTGAAGAAGTCGGAAAAACAAACGGTCCGCTGCGCTCGGAGCCTCAAGGAACGTTTCCACCATGTCCCACTTATCGCACCCT
>JAYVMJ010000484.1:0-9975 GCA_043759025.1 Verrucomicrobiota bacterium
GCCGAGCCCATGTGAGGGGGCGAAAGAAAGATACGTGGTTTCGCAGAAGAAAGTGGAGCGGCGGTAGCCATGGACTTAAATTTTGGCCGATTTTTTAGGCGTCAGCCCAAGGTCACCCAACCCCTGCAAGACTCTCTGAAAGCCCGGATCGGCCCACAGATTTTCCAGTGGTTCACTGCTGGTCAGCCGGATGAAATATTGTTCACGACTCCCAAGCAGTGCCTGTTGCATCGCATCCTTCCACCACAAGACCGGATCCGGTACATTGTTGAAACGATCTCCATAATCATAGGTCCGTCCTTCAACTAGATGCCAATACATCACGTAAGTGGGAGCGCCACCCTCAGGCGGTTCAAATACCCGCCACTCGGCTGGTTGCAGGGGCGAACCTTCGAATGTTTCCTTTTCCTTGAATTTCATCTGCACACAACGCCAGCCGTTTTCCGTCCAGCAACGATCTGGAGTATGTGAAGCCACGAGCCGGGTCGGCATTTTTCCCGCTCCCCAGTAAGCCACGTACACACTAAAGCTCTCCCCATTGCGCACGTACTCACGATAGAGCACATCGTCGTAGTTCAGAACCTTCTCCACTTCGTTGGATTGAAATTCATTCGCGCCCAATGGGACGTCGCGTCCGCGCCAACCCGGCAGTTCCAGCGGGATCGATTCCGTCAAATGAGGGTCATGCGGCCTCGGCGTTTCCCGAAAAAGATTCACGCCTTGCAATGCCACGGCGGCCGCCAACGCGAACGCGGACCAGAGGAGCGACCACGGACGTTTGCGATTTTGTGGGGGCTCATTCATTCAGCACCTCCTGCGCACGATAACAACGCGCCGGCACGCCGAAGACCGTGGTTCCCGCCGGAACGTCTTTTGTGACCACCGCTCCCGCTCCAATCACCGCGCCGTCACCGACTGTGATTCCGGGAAGAATGGAGGCATGGCTTCCAACTAAAACACCCTCCCCGAGAACCACGCCACCGGTGATATCAACGTGACAATGGATCTGCGACCAGCGGCCGACGATCGCGTCGTGGTCAACCGTCGAATGCAAATTGACGGTGACAAAATCTCCTAGCCGCGCATCGGAACACACCACTGCGTGCGGACATAGAATCACTCCGCGACCGAAGCTGGCATCCTCCCCCCTGACCGCGGTCAAGTGCACCATTTCGACGAACACGCCCCCGCGAGCGAGAATCTGATTCACGCATCGCCGCTTCGCTTCAATCTGGCCGATCGCGCAGACGAACAGATCGTCCGGTGTCGGCTCATACTCTTCGACCGAACCCAAAATCAGGACATTTTTTGAAAATCGGTCCAGGGCGCGACCATTGTCGTCGATAAAGCCTTTCACCGGCCACAACGTTTTCGATTGCCGCACCCAAGCCAGCATTTCGCGGCCAAATCCGCCCGCGCCAATGATCACGATTTTCTTCATACGCTCGACTGCCGAAATTTCTTAAAATTGCGCGTAGTCCCGACGCTCGAAACCAAACGCACGATCGCCGGCAGCTTATGTCGGGAAAGCAAATGCGCCGCAAAATCATGAAGAATTCGCTTCACTACCAACGCGTCGAATTCTCCGCCACTCCAGACAATTTCGGCGGAGACCACCTGCCCGAGCATTGCATTTGGCTCGAAACTTACGCGGCAATCCGAGACCAGCGGATGAGTCAACAGCACTTCCTCCACCTCGCCCGGGAGCACCTTCTCTCCGCCAACGTTGATCACATTCTCCCGGCGTCCAATCACCCGGGTTGCTCCGTTAGACATTTCCTCCGCCAAATCACCGGTTCGAAACCAGCCAGGCGAATCGAATACCTGTGAGTTTCCGGACAAATATCCCAAGGCCCGCGTCGGACTGCGGACCCAAAGCTCACCGTCAATGACCTTCCATTCATATCCTGGACAGTCGTTGCGGAGGGTCAGGCCACTTCCCTTCTCTCGCACCGGCAGCGCCCCCGTTTCGCTGGTGCCAAATCGCTGCTTAAATTCGACTGCCGGGAAAGCCGCCCGCAATCGCGCCAGCAATCCCGCCGGCATACTCTCGGCGCCGTAGGGCACCAGCCGCAGAGAACCCAAATCATGAGTGATTTTAACGCCGGCAAGTAAAAGTAGATTGAGAAAACTGGGTGTTGCCGGGAGTACTTCAACTCGATGCCGATCAATGGCAGCAGCGACCGTGGCGGGCGTTATCTGTGCTGGCGGGGCGACCAAAGTGTGCCCGCCGCCCAATGCTCTCCACGCCATGTCAAGGCCCCCGATATGATCGAATCGCATCAGCGGCAAAGTCCGACGCGTCGCAGGGGGTTTTATCGGAATCGCGGCCAGCAATGCAGCCAAATCGTGAAGGACGATCTTGGGATTTCCCCCCGTGCCGCCGGTAGCGAGAATCAATCCGGGATGGTCACGCTGCCGCAATTCACGGAGCAGCGCAGTTGCCACAGCGGAACATTTCCCAGCATCCACGCGTTCAATCCTGCCTTCCACTTCACGCCAGCCGATCTTGAGGAAATTCTTCCAACCCTGTAGCTCCCTCTGACGTTCCCTCCGGAGAGGTGCGACCACCCCGCCGGCCGCCGCCACGCCGAAGAGCCAAACAAGGGCATCGAGGGTCGATTCACCGGAAGTGACTACAACGTCACCGGGCTGGAGGCCAGCCTCCCGACACTCGTGCGTCACGCGTTCAATCGCCGCTGCAAACTGGAGCCACATCAGTGAGCCGGCATCGTCGAGCCAAACCCTATCTCCCGCCCGTTGGCGGGCGAGAAAGGAAATGTTTTCGACCGATAGCGTCTTCAATTCGTTGTTAAGAAGCAGTGACATGATTGATTTTTCAGCCCAACTGAGCCTACCGCCCGGCCGGATATTTTCTTCTATCCGTTTACTCCCCCGAGGTAGATAACCTGTCCCGTGATAAACTCGCTTTGGGGGGCCAGGAAAAAATCCAGCACATTGACGATATCCTCGATCGAGCCAAAGCGGGGAATCGACTGCCTCGCCAGCAAAGCGTCCATCTTCGCCTTAGGTACGCCATTGATCAGATCGGTCGGCACCGGAGTAGGTCCCACCGCATTCACCGTTATACCGGTCCGGCCCAGCTCTCTGGCCAATATCTGCGTGAAGGATTCCACCGCAGCTTTGCTTGCGGCATAGATCGCTTCTCCTTCCAACCGGAGGGGCGTCGCCACAGTCGCAAAATTCACAATCCGCCCGGTCTTCCTACGCAACATTGCCTTGGCCGCCTCCCGACAGAATAGAAATGTACCGTGAAAATTGGTCGCAAAAATCGACCGCGCGACGGCGTCCGGCGTGAGCAGGGCGTGATTCATTGCCGCTATTCCCGCGTTATTGAGCAGTACATCCACTCTCCCATATTCTGCAATCACAGCCCTGATCATTTTCACCACGGCTTTTTCATCCGCAACATCCAGTAACGAATGCCGGTAGTTTTTGTGCCTGATCGTAGCTGGCTTTCGACTGCAACCACACACGACATCGCCTCGCTTAAGAAAAAACGAGGCCAACCCGCGACCGATTCCCCGACTCGTACCGGTTATTACAAAAACGCGCATGGCAGTCATTCGGACAAAAGTTCGACAATGTATCCGCTCAACGCGTCGACGTCGCGAAATGGGGACCGGCTTCTGCTCATGGCTTTTTCGCTGGCCAGTACTATTTCACAACCGAAAACCTGATCAATCCGGCACTCAAGATCCGCCAAAAAATTCACCAGATCCAGACTATCGAGCGCTCCACCCGGCCCGAAAATAATTTCATCTTTCGACTTCGAGGCCGATTTCGGGAGAGTTTCGACAATCAAGTCGCGAATTTTTTTTAAGCTGACTTGGGTACGGGCATTCACGAGGCGACGGTTGTGAGCTCGCTCCGGCCTGTCCAGAATCGGATCGTTACATTATGGTGACCGAGGACCGTGCGCTCAAAATGAAGCCGAGCTTCGCCCCCTCGTGTGACATTTGGGTGTCGATCCACGCGATCACTCAGTTAGCTCAATCTATTCCGGCAGCGCGGTGGAACGGTTGCTTCCCGTAAATCGCGCCATCGTCGCCTCGCCCGGAGCAGAAATTCCTTTCCGCCAAAGCACATGCCTGGCGGTCAGAAAAAGCACCTTCAGATCCAGCCAGAATGTCCGGTGGTCGACATACCAGACATCCAGGCGAAATTTTTCCTCCCAGCTCAATGCATTGCGACCATTGACTTGAGCCCAGCCAGTGAGACCTGGGCGCACGTCGTGGCGACGGGATTGATCCCGGGAATAGAGCGGCAAATAATCCGTCAACAGCGGACGAGGACCCACCAGACTCATATCGCCTCGCAAAATGTTCCATAACTCAGGAAGTTCATCGAGGCTTGAGGCCCGCAGCCAGCGGCCAAACGGCGTGAGCCGCTCGGCATCATTTCTGAGATTACCCTCGGTGTCGCGCGCATCGATCATCGAGCGAAATTTCCACATCGTGAAAATATGTCCGCCGCGCCCGGGCCGTCGCTGACGAAACAACACCGGCGATCCCAGCCGGAATCGAACCAAAGCCGCGACCGCCACTAATAATGGAAAAAAGAGTAACAGCGCCGCCGCCGAGACCAGGAGATCGAACAGTCGCTTCATCATCTGGAACCGTCAGGCATCAATTTCAATTCGATGCCCGCAGTCTCCAGCCAGTCGTCGGAGTCCTGTCCGGACGCACCCACCCCAACACCCACCCATTTGGCGCCAGACGGGGCTTGATCAGCGAGGACCATGGTACGCCAGTCCTTCGTGACGCCCTTTGGCAGCGATTGCATTTCACCCGTACCGATGGATTTTCCGGCTCCGTCAACGAACGTGAGGAAGAGCGCGGCGTCATTTCCCGGGCTGGAATTTCCCCGCAACTGCGCCTCGACAAAATAGGTGCGACCGGATTCGACCGGATACCACTGGAAAAGTTGGGCGTCGTAGGCCCCTCCAATGCGAATCGCTTTTTTCAAGGTATCGGCAAAATTATCCACGATGGCCATCCGGCCATTTTCCGTCGGCATCGCCTGCACCCGCCATTTCAACGGCAAGATGCCAAACTTCGGGTAAAGAAAACGGGGTTCCTTCAGTTTAACTTCGTCCAAAAGAAACGCGCTGTTCTCCATCAGATTTCGGAGCATCCGCGAATTTGGGGATTCCGACATAGCAGCGATGCTCCACCAGCGGCTTTCGTTCTTTGATACGCCCACCACCGTTAAGATTCGGTGGGGTTCAGATGGATTCCGATCTCCGGCCAGCCAGAGCAACCGGGGGATGGGATCGTTGCGCATCACTCCCGCCAAAGCCGATCCGACCATTGCCGGCATTCCTCCGACTGAAGCGGCCGTCATTTTTTGATAAACATTTTCGCGCAATCTCACGAACTTTGAGACCGAGTCAGCTAACGCATCAGGCGATGGCAGCGTATCCTGGTGACTATTCCCGAGCGCCCGGCGTAGGCCATCGAATCGCACATATGCTTCCGTCACGTCGAAGGCTCGCGCTGTTTCCTTAACCCGAATCGCTTCACCAGGAGTTTTCGCCGCTGCGGCGGCGCCTTCCAAAAATCTTCGCAATTTTCCGCAAGTCTCCGCCGGGAACAACAAAGCCTGATCTTCCTGTTCATAATATTTCAACCAGCGTGGTGTTCCCCGTTGGCTCATCCAACTCTCCTCGCAAAGTTCAAAAAAACGACGCATCGGTCGTGCCGCCGCACCATAGTATCCGGAATAGAAATCGTGCTCAAGATCCTCGACCCTGCGATCCGGCTCCCACATCAACTGAGCCAGCATCCAAACCTTAAAGGCATCGAATCCCCAATTGGGTTCCACTTCCGCCAGATAGCCACGAGCCCCGAAATGCCAGCCTGCGCGAATGGATTCAGCGAGGGCGCGACAGTACAGGCGGGGAACAACGAAGCCACGGCCGTATGCATATTCCCAAAGCCCAAATGCCTGGACTCCCGATGCTCCCCATCGCGACATCAAGGCCAAATCCCCCGCACGGTATTTTTCATCGAAATACTGACTGCGATCGGTGGTGACGAACGGCAACGCGTTCGGATGAACTCGAAAAGATGGCGGATTTTCGCACCAGAAATAGGCAAGGCATCCCAAATATCGATCAGGCCAAAGCTTGCTCACCTCTCCGGCCGCCCGATTCATAAATGTAAAGACAAGTGGCGAGTAGTCCGGCATCCCACGGAAATAGCGCACCGGCTCGACCAGCGCTCGCGTTGACTCGCCTTGATCGAATCGGACCGTGTCGTTTATTCCCAATGAGAAGCTGACGCGGGACGGATCCCGCTGAAACGCAGCGCACGCTGCTTCAGCGGCATAGTCTGCGACTCCTTGCAGAGCCAGATTCGGCTGCCAGTTTTGATCGCCATCTGAAACGGGGCGATGACGTTTTCCTTCAATCAACGGACTCCACTCGGGATGCTCTTCCAGCACCGACCGGGGGAAAACATTCGCCAGAGCATGCGTAAACTCTACCCTCGAATGCAGTCCATTGCGCCGCGCCCAAAGCTTTTCCTCGGGTGAGTTTAATCCGGTTATCTCTCGGGAAATATACGCTGGTTCGCGGAGAATATTCAATTCAGGGAGGGTCCAACTTGCGCGATGAGGAATCACTTCACCCATCGCACCGGGAACGTACCAGCGCACTCCACCTTCGTGCTGCAAAAACCAATCCACCGCAAAACCAATGCCCCCGGGAGTCGCCGCCTCGATAAAAATACTGCCATGACCGGACCTAATTCGAAAAGCGTCCGGCCCGACTTCATTCCCCTTCTGTCTGAAAAGATCTTTTGCAACGATCAGTTTGCTATGCGGAGAGTCCGCCCACGCGAACCGCCCAACATAAAATCCACACTCTCCGCCGTAGCTCGGAGTTCTCACCGGCCAGCGAAGACCTGACATTGCTCCGAGCACTCGCCCCAATTCTTCTGCGGCCTCACGTTCTGCGGGGAGCGCATCTGCGGCTATCATCACCGGAAGAAATATCCTACCGTCGGAAAATACCGTAATTTTCGCGTGAGCCGAAGCGAAAAATAACCATCCGCTCAGGATCAAAAATGCGCCCCGAATCCAAACGCCGGCAACATTCATGCGGCTTGGCAGTCGGGCCGACCCGTCTCCGCGATCGCCGGCTTTCCAGTCAAATCCCCGAACAATCTGCGCCACTGCTCCGCTATGGGCGTCATGTCGTAGCAACGATGACCGGCCTCGTAAGCGTTAGTCCGCTTGGCGAATAACTCATCAGGATTGCCGGCGATTTCGGATACTGCACGACGCAGTCCGTCAACGTCGCCCGGTTCCACTACCCAGCCGCAGTCGTGCTTCAAAATCAGATCGGCAAGATCCGAATCGCGCCGGCAAATCGCCAAAATCGCCTGCCCGGCCACGAGGGCGCTGTAGGTCTTGCTCGGCATCACGACCCGTTCCGCGCCGGAAGCAATCGACACAAGCGCAACTTGAGCACGCTTCATTGCATCTTGCCACGTTGTCTCGTGAAGTGGCCCGCCCCACACTACATTCGCGACCTCGGCACAAGATTTCCTGAATTCCGCGTATTGATTTCCGCTCGCATGAAACGACCAAAGCACTTCTCCTGACATTCCCTGCCGCCAGCAGGCCCGCAAAGTTTGCGTTTCGTGCATTCGCCCTAATTGCCCGGAATAGAGAATTGTCGGAGCCGTCCCTTGTGCCAGCGATTGCGGAGGACAATTGCGAAAAGGAGCGCCATCCGCACCAACGGGAATTACCACCGCCCGACGGGCCGGACCGTACATCGTTTCCGCGTGACGGCGCAACCGTTCGCCCAAAAAAACAGTGGCATCGCATTCCCGCAGGGAAAAACGGGTGAGTGCCGCGCAGCGCCTCGCGAGCCAGGACCCTGACTTGATCGCACCGGATTGAACTAGTGCGTCCGGAAAAAGATCGTACAGTAAATTCACCGTCCAGCCGCGCGCTCCCCCGGTCCACTTCACTAAGGCTGGAGCAAAAAACGGATTCGTGGTGACGACACGCACTGATTGACGCAGGTGTCTTTTCCGGGCCGCCCGCCAGCAAGCGATCGCATAGCCGCCATACATGTGCCAGCGCAGGGCCATTCGCCCGAATCTACCGCGATGAACTCGATAATCCGCCTCCGAAATTGCCTCGTGCGCGATCAAACAATTTCCGGCCAGTCGCCATTCCGACAAAAGCCGCTGAAAAAAACCCGCGCCTTGGACGGAATTATAGACCTCAAGGAAATTTCCCTGTGGCGCAGGACGGGCGGTCTCGGATGTATTCATCGAACCGTACGGACGGCGGAATCCATTACCCCGGCTTCACGATCCTCAACGGGAAGCAAACTATTCAGCTGCTCCCCCAGCAAACCTAGGCTGAGATTTTTGCGAGTCCACTCACGTGCTGCTGCGCCACGACGGGCAAGCTCTTCCGACGATTGCGCGAGAAAGTCAGCCAGGGCCGCGCGCGCCTCTTCGGGATCGTCTGTCTTCAGCTGCCACGAAAACTTTTCGCCGGCAAAATCCCAACCGAGATCGTTTCCGGGTGAAAGAATGGGGGGCAAACCGGCCGCCATAGCCTCAGCGAGCGAATAGTTGAAATTTTCCCGGTGGGACAGCGAAATATATGCGTCAGCTATCCCGAGATATTCGTATTTCTCATCGCCAAATACCGGGCCGATCACCCGGATTCCATTCCACCGCAGTGACAACGCCTCGGCTTCCAGACGCGCCCGTGAAATATCGTCATCCGGACCAATAACCAGCAGCTTCAAGTTTTTCGCCCCCAGCGACGCCGTGAGACGGAGTGTTTCGACCGGACGTTTCATCGAATGAATCCTGCCGAAAAACACCACCACCCGGTCGGTGTCCTGAAAGCCCAGTTCAGCTCGCAAGGTCCTTTTTCTTCGTCGGATTTTTGCTTCGTCCGGAATTTCACACGCCCAGCTGATCACGCGCGTTTTTTCCTGAGCCGACAAGTAAGGTGCGATCTTGTCCGCCTCCCGTCGCGTCGCACAGATAATCGCCTGCGCCCCACCCAAAATCTTTTTCCCGTAACTATTCATCCAGATTTTTTTTGCCCACCGGTTTTTCTGCAACGCCCACGGATCGAGGTAACCGTGCGGGGCGATCGCATAGGGTACTCCATACCGCACGCAGACACTGGCGGCCCACACCGGAGGAAAGACAAAAAGCCCGTGCAGCAGCACGAAGTCCGCTTTCTTTATGACCTGTTCCGCCTCACGCAAAGCCGGTGCAGACGCATAGAAGTATCGCGAAAGTTTCCCGCCCATTGTTTTCACTTGAGCCACAAGCGGCACTACCGGCTCTTCCTGTCGTGCGCCATTTTCTATCACAAAACCCACCGTCCTTGCCCCGATTGCGTCGTGAAATTGCCGGATCGTTTTTGCCGGACCGCCCAACGAGGGGAAGGGGTGATGACAGACTTGCACGATATTCTTCATCACGACTGCGCCGTTGCAATTTCCCGGTAGAGGCTGGCGTACTCCGCTGCGATCTGCGTCGCCGAAAATCGCCGTACATTTTCAAAGCCCCGATTAATCAGCTGTTCCCGATAAGTTTCGTCGCAAATTACCCTCTCGATCCCCGCATGAATCGACCGCGAGTCAAGGGGATCCACCAGACAAGCAGCATCCCCGGCGACCTCGGGCATGGAGGAGCAGTTGCTGGTCACCACAGGACGTCCGACCGCCTGGGCTTCCAGAATGGGAAGACCAAAGCCTTCGTGCGTCGATGCGAACAAAACCAAATCACAACGTTGGTAGGCAGTCAGGATTTCGCTATTGTTGACGTCCCCCAGTTCGATCAGATGGATTCTGCGATCAAGAAACATCGCTCTTTGATTGTCCGTTGGGCGGCCGACCAAAACCACCAGACAGGCGAATCCCTCCAAGGCGGCCGCCAGGCGTTCCAAATTTTTATTGGG
>JAYVMJ010000485.1:0-5961 GCA_043759025.1 Verrucomicrobiota bacterium
TTCGATCGGGCAGATACGGCCGTAGTGCGACGGATGAACGTCGCGAACTTCGAAGCCCGCGCGTTCACGATTTAGACCGCCTGGCCCGAGGGCAGACAAACGGCGTTTATGCGTGAGCTCAGCCAGAGGATTGATCTGGTCCATGAACTGCGACAACTGGCTGCGCGCGAAGAAATCGCGGATAACCGTCGTCAGAGCCTTTGGATTGATCAGCTTCTGTGGCGTGATCGAGTCAACGCTCTGGTCATAAAGGGTCATGCGCTCGCGAACGAGACGCTCCGTGCGGGAAAGACCGACGCGGCATTGGTTGGCGAGAAGTTCACCCACCGTACGAACGCGACGCGAACCCAGGTGATCGATGTCGTCGACAATACCGTCGCTCTTCTTCAGGCGAACGAGATACTTCGTGGCAGCAACGACGTCGGAGGCGTCGAGAATGCGGTTCTCCAAGTCGATCTTGAGATCGAGCTTTTGGTTGATCTTGTAGCGACCCACGCGGCCCAGATCGTAGCGTTTTGGATCGAAGAACAACCGCTTGAGGAGAGCCTTGGCGTTGGCCGTGGTGGGCGGCTCACCGGGACGGAGTTTCTTGTAAACTTCCTTGAGCGCTTCCTCTTCGTTGCGGGTCGGGTCTTTCTTGAGCGCGCGGATGATCGCGCCTTCGTCGACCGTGGTGTCGATGACGCGCATCGACTTGATGTCGTGCTTCTCGAACGTGCGAACGATGGCCTTCGTCAGCGGCTCGAAAGCGCGCGCGAGAACGACGCCCTTCTGCGCATCGATCACGTCTTCGACGAGGACGAGCGTGGAAACGTTTTCGAGATCGAGCGCCTTCGCGATCTTCAGTTCCTGAATGGTGTAGAACAGATTCAGGATGTCCAAATCGTTGCTGTAGCCGATGGAGCGGAGCAGCGTGGTGATGAGGAATTTGCGACGACGACGGCGACGGTCGAGATACACGTACAACAGATCGTTATTGTCGAACTGGACTTCGAGCCAGGTACCGCGATCCGGAATAATGCGGAAAGAGTGGAGCAGTTTTCCGTTCGGATGGGTGGCAACTTCAAAGCAGATGCCGGGCGAACGGTGGAGCTGGGAAACGACGACGCGTTCGGCGCCATTGATGATGAAGGAGCCACGCTCGGTCACCATTGGGATGTCACCCATGAAAATTTCTTCGTCCTTGATGAAGTCTTCTTCGCGCAGACGCAGCTTCACATAGAGCGGCACGGCGTAGGTGGTGCCTTCGCGAAGGCACTCGATCTCGGAGCTCTTGGCTTCGCCGATCGTGTAGGAGACGTACTCGAGCGTCAGGCGCTCGTCGTAGGAATGAATGGGGAAGACCTCACGGAACACAGCCTCAAGGCCATACGGCTTGCGCTGTTTCTCGGGTGTGTCCTTCTGGAGATACTCGAGATAGGAGCTGATCTGCAGCTCAATGAGGTTGGGCGGCTGGATGACTTCGCGGAGTTTGCCGAAGTTAATGCGTTCGGTATGAGGACGGTCGGCCATGGAATTTCCCGTTTAGAGGTGGACTGAAAGAAAAAGGCAAAACTCAGCTGTTCAGGAGAGAACAACTGGCAGTAGGACGCATGGACCCAAGGTCGCGCTGCGTGGAAAGAACAAACGAAACAAAGCGGAAAGACAGATCGCGGGTTGACGCGACCTGTCTTGATAATTGAGGAAGTCTTAAATGCAAAAACCGCAAGTGGTTACTTGAGTTCCGCCGTAGCGCCGGCGGCTTCGAGCTTCTTCTTAATTTCTTCAGCTTCGGCCTTGTTAACGCCTTCCTTGACTGGCTTTGGCGCGCCTTCGACGAGGTCTTTAGCCTCTTTGAGGCCCAAGCCGGTGATGGCGCGGACTTCCTTGATGGCGCCGATCTTGTTCGCACCAGCGGTGAGAAGGACGACGGTGAACTCGGTCTTCTCTTCGACCACTGCGGCCGGACCGGCGGCGGCGGGACCGGCAGAAGCGGCGGCGGCGGCGGAAACGCCCCATTTGCCTTCGAGATCTTTAACGAGGGCGGCGAGGTCGAGAACCGTCTGGCCGGACAACCACTCGATGACTTGGTCTTTAGTAATGTTACTCATGATATTTTTTCCTGAAGCGACTAGCGAATTCGATGAATGCGTTTAAGGGACGTATCCCCTAGCCTGCTTCGCTGGATGTTTTTTTCGCGAGGACCGGCGAAGGAGTGCCGGCGCCAGGCGAAAAGGGTTAGGCTGCGGGTTGCTCCTTCTTGACCTTCGCGTCGAGGACGCGGACGAAAGCTGCGGCGTTCTGCGTGAACATGCCAAGCAACTGGGAACGAAGTGCGTCGAAGGATGGCAGATCGGCGAGCAATGACATTTCCTTCGCGTTGAAGGATTTTTTGTCGATGACGCCGGTCTTAACTTCGAGCTTCTGCGTATCCGTGAAAAACTTTTTGACGATCTTGGCGATGCCGTACGGGTTCTTGCCACCGACTACGATGGCGGTTGGGCCCTTCAACGAACCGTCCATTTCGGGCAGGCCAAAAGCCTTGGCCGCGACGCGGAACGAGCTGTTTTTGACGACGTGAAACTCGGCCTTCTCGGGCGTGAGCTTGGCGCGAAGCTTCGCGATATCCTCAACGCTCATCTTGTCGTAGTTGGCGACAATGACGTATTCGGATTTCTTGAGGTGCGTGGTGACCTCGTCGATCAGATATTTTTTTTCTGCTCTCATGGTACGATGGTCTCCAATTAGAATTTGTTGAACTCCGAACCAGCGAGCTTCACGCCCGGGCTCATCGAGGAGGAGAGCGTAACGCTCTTGATGTAGTGCCCCTTGAATGCGGCCGGCTTGGCCTTGCCTACTGCGTCCAGCACCGCGGTGACGTTTTCCGTGATCTGGTCGGCGGTAAACGAGCGCTTGCCGACGCCGACGCCAATGTTCGCGGTCTTATCGACTTTGAACTCAACGCGACCGGCCTTCACTGCCTTGATGCCAGCTGCCACGTCATCGGTAACAGTCCCGGATTTTGGATTTGGCATCAGGCCTTTTGGACCGAGTACGCGAGCAAGTGTACGAACTTGCTTCATCGCTTCGGTGGTCGCAATCGCAACGTCGAAATCAAGCCAACCTTCGTTGATCTTCGCCATCACGTCAGCGAGGCCGGCCGTGTCGGCGCCAGCGGCGAGTGCCTTGGCGGGATCATCGGTAAATACAACGACCCGAACCTTCTTGCCGGAGCCATTGGGCAACGGAGTGGTGCCACGCACCATTTGATCGCCTTGCGCCGGATCGACGCCAAGTCGGAAGGATAGTTCGATTGTTTCGTCGAATTTCGCCTTGGGGAATTTTGTAAGAATCTCCACGGCTTCCTTGAGTGGATACTCCTTGGTGAGATCGGCCGCCGAGACGGCGCTGCGATAACGTTTGCTTTGTTTTACTGGCATTTTGGACTCCTTGCGGTGCGAACGTCCCGGATGAGACTCCCGCGGTGAGTTGACGGTTGAGGGAAAATTAGTCGACGACTTCGATGCCCATGTTGCGGGCCGTGCCGGCTATCATGCGAATAGCTGCTTCATCGCTGTTGGCATTCAGGTCGGCTTTCTTGATTTTGATGATCTCAAGAATCTGCTTTTTTGTGACCTTGCCGACCTTGTCCATATTAGGTTTGGCGGAACCGCTGGCGATCCCGGCAGCTTTCTTGAGCAACACGGAAGCCGGCGGCGACTTGAGAATGAAGGTAAAAGACTTGTCGGAGTAAACCGTGATGACCACTGGAATGATCATACCGTTCTGATCTTTGGTCTTTGCGTTAAACTCCTTGCAGAAGCCCATGATATTGACGCCTTGGGCGCCAAGTGCTGGACCGACCGGAGGAGCTGGATTGGCAGCACCGGCGGGGAGTTGGAGACGAACGAAGCCTTGAATCTTTTTGGCCATGGTGAGTGAAGATGAGTGGTTGGTTGTTGGCGGCTGGATCAGCTTTCAGAGGCGCGCTGTACCTGCCAGTATTCGAGTTCGACGGGCGTAAACCGACCGAAAATCGAGACGGAAATCTTAAGCTTGCCGCGAGCAGGATCGACCTCGTCGATGCGACCGTTGAGATTCAGGAACGGGCCGTCGGTAATCTTAACCTCTTCACCCACGTCGAAGGTAACCTTTGGAATCTCCTTGCCAGTGGCGGCTTGGAGACGGGTTTTGATCTCGTCAATTTCAGTTTGGCGCAAAGGAGCGGGATGATCGCCTCCCACAAAACCGATGACACCGGCCGCGTCTTTGACGAAATAGAACGGTTTGATGACCACTTTCTTTTCCGCATCGTACAGGCACATGTTAATGAACACGTAGCCCGGATACAGCTTGCGAACCTTGGTGGATTTTTTGCCGCCTTTCACCTCGGAAACAACTTCCGTGGGCAGCAAAACCTCGAAGACGAAGTCGTCGAGCTCCTCAGCTTTTTTGAACTTCTCAATGTAGCTCTTCACTTTGTTCTCCTGTCCGGAGAGCGTGTGAAGGGCAAACCACTGGGCGCCGGTTGGCGTGGAAGTTTGGGCGGTCATCGGTAGAAGTAGGTTAACTGACCCAAGTGGTGAACAAATCCACCACTTGGTAGATTGCAAAATCACTGATGCTAGTGAAAAGCCCAAGCAGCACACAAGCGACGATGACGACGATCGTCGAATCCTTCAGCTCGGCGCGTGACGGCCAACTGGCTTTTTGCAGCTCGGTGACAAGCTCACCAAAGAAGATACGGGAGGTACGGAAGGGATTGGCCATGTGATGATTTGGGCGAAAGTGGCAGGGGCGGAGGGACTCGAACCCCCAACCAACGGTTTTGGAGACCGCTACTCTACCAGTTGAGCTACACCCCTGTTGATTAGATACTATTTTCTTTTAGACGACACAGCCGGGACCCCCAAAGGAGCCCCGGCAGCGTCAGGCTGAAGTAGTTAAAGACGCTTATTCGATGATATCAGTAACGCGACCGGCACCGATGGTGCGGCCACCCTCACGGATAGCGAACTTCTGAGTCTTCTCCATGGCGATCGGAACAATGAGGTCGATTTCCACGGCGATGTTATCGCCAGGCATAATCATCTCAACGCCGGTTGGCAGATTGACGACACCCGTCACGTCCGTCGTACGGAAGTAGAATTGGGGACGGTAACCATTGAAAAATGGCGTATGACGGCCGCCCTCGTCCTTCGAAAGAACGTAGATCTCGGCCTTGGCCTTCTTGTGGGGCTTGATGGACTTCGGCGCAGCGATAACCTGACCGCGCTCGATGCCTTCTTTTTCAATACCGCGAAGGAGAATACCGACGTTGTCGCCCGCTTGACCTTGGTCCAGCAGCTTGCGGAACATTTCGATACCGGTAACGACCGTGGTGGTTGTGTCCTTGAGGCCTACGATCTCAACGGTGTCGTTGAGCTTGCAAATACCACGCTCGATACGACCCGTGGCGACGGTACCGCGGCCAGTGATCGAGAAAACGTCTTCGACCGACATCAGGAACGGCTTGTCGAGCTCGCGCAGCGGCTCGGCAATATCAGAATCAAGGGCTTCCATCAAAGATTGAATGGCAGCCAAACCTTCAGGCTTACCCTCCAAGGCGGCCGTAGCAGAGCCACGGATGATCTTGGCGGTCTTGCCGTCGAATTGATACTTGGTCAGAAGATCGCGAATTTCCTCTTCCACGAGCTCGAGGAGTTCAGCATCTTCAATCAGGTCAACCTTGTTCAGGAAAACGACCAGATTTGGAACGCCGACCTGGCGGGCCAGAAGAATGTGTTCGCGGGTCTGTGGCATTGGGCCGTCAGCGGCGGAAACCACGAGAATACCACCGTCCATCTGGGCGGCACCCGTGATCATGTTCTTAACGAAATCGGCGTGGCCGGGGCAGTCAACGTGCGCATAGTGGCGCTTGTCAGACTCATACTCCACGTGTGCGACCGAGATCGTCACGATCTTCGAGGCGTCACGTACGGT
>JAYVMJ010000486.1:0-1665 GCA_043759025.1 Verrucomicrobiota bacterium
TATACCTGAACGCCGTCGCATCGCTCGCCAACGTCGATCCCGCGATGGAGGAAGCGGCGGAAAATCTGGGCTGTGTCGGGTTTCGGCGGTTTTTCAAGATCACGCTGCCACTCATCAAATCCGGTTTGTTTGCGGGCGGCACGATCGTTTTCATCTGGGCGTTTACCGATCTTGGGGTCGCGCTGATTTTCGATTATTCTCACGTCACGTCGGTCCAGATTTTCTACGGGCTGAAAGACATCGGCGGAAACCCCGCGCCCTACGCCCTCGTGGCGGTCATGCTCTTTAGTTCGGTACTATTTTACGCGGTGGGAAAGGGCCTTTTCGGGCGCGATTCGTTTGCCATGATGGCCAAGGCCACCTCCGCCGGCGGACCCAAAACGCTCCCGCGAATGCGCGCGTGGTTTTGCACCGGTCTGTTTGCCCTCATCACGTTCATCGCAATCCTGCCGCATCTCGGCGTGGTGTTGGTGGCGTTTTCCAGCGACTGGTACGCCACGGTTCTTCCGCATAATTTAAACCTGCACAACATCCAGATCGCGCTCGGTCACGAGCTCACGGTCCCCGCCATCGCGAATAGTTTGAAGTACGCCAGTATCGCCACCTTGATCGACCTCGCGCTTGGCATCGTGCTGGCCTACGTCATCGTCCGCACAAAAATCGCCGGGCGGCAGATCCTTGATTTTCTTGCCATGATGCCGCTCGCGGTCCCGGGCTTGGTGCTGGCATTTGGTTATCTGGCCATGAGCCAGGACGGAAAGTTCTTCTCATTTCTAAATCCCACCCGGGACCCGACGATGTTGCTCATCATTGCCTATTCCATTCGCCGTCTACCCTATGTGGTCCGCTCGGCATCAGCCGGTTTCCAGCAAACCAGCGAAACCCTCGAGGAGGCCGCGCAAAACCTCGGCTGCCCGCCGCTCAAGGCGGTCTACAAAATCACGCTGCCGCTCATCATGGCCAATCTCATCGCCGGCGGATTACTGGCTTTCGCCTTCGCCATGCTCGAGGTTTCCGACTCGCTCGTGCTCGCTCAAAAACAAGCCTACTATCCGATCACCAAGGCGATCTATGAACTCTTCCAACTGCTCGGGGACGGCAAATACATCGCTTCGGCACTCGGCGTTTGGGCCATGGCTTTTCTCGGCATCATCATCAGCGGAATGACCGTTCTCCTCGGCAAGAAGCTCGGCGCGATCTTCCGGGTTTGATCCGCAAGTTCGGAACGTTTCGCCCAGCCGGATCCATTCAGAAGACTGGCCCACGAAACATACGCACCGCACGAAAATCAGACGGATGCGCAGCGATTCATTGTCCTATTCAGTCCTCCGTTTGATGAGATGAAAACCAGGTTGGTTTTGCCCGGAACTGCCTCTTTCGTGTCATTCGTGTTTTTCGTGGTCCACTCCGATTGCCTTGTTACGTCTGAGAGTGAGCAGCTTGCGACTCGCGCAGTCGGGTGAAGCAATCCTTCCTCTGCGGTAGGTAGCGTGCTTGTCGCGCCACGTTGCGAGGCAAGCTTGCAACCTCAGACCTTCTCATCCCGGCCGGTGCGAGGTGGGAGAGAGGGGAACAGAAATTGTCTCGCGAAGGGTGCGAAGTTTACGAAGGCCAGCGAACTCGGATTCCTTCGCCCCCTTCGGCTCCTTCGCGAGACATTTTCAG
>JAYVMJ010000487.1:0-6450 GCA_043759025.1 Verrucomicrobiota bacterium
GCCGCCGTCGTCGTGATGGCCTTCGACGAAAACGGCCAGGCCGCTTCGTACGCGGAGAAAACCCGCATCTGCACCCGCGCCTATCGCCTGCTGGTCGACACGGTTGGTTTCCCGCCTGAAGACATCATTTTCGATCCGAATATCCTCACCGTCGGCACCGGCATCGAGGAGCATAATAATTACGCCGTGGATTTCATCGAGGCCGCCCGCTGGATCAAAGCCAACCTGCCGCACGCCAAGGTCAGTGGCGGCGTCTCCAACATTTCCTTCAGCTTCCGCGGCAACAACACCGTGCGCGAAGCGATGCACTCCGCGTTTCTCTACCACGCGATCAACGCCGGCATGGACATGGGCATCGTCAACCCGTCGATGCTCGAGGTTTACGAAGAGGTCGACAAAGTCCTCCTTGAACACGTCGAAGACGTGCTCCTCAACCGACGCCCCGACGCCACCGAACGTCTCGTCACGCTCGGCGACGAGATCAAAGCCCGGGAACTCGCCAGTGGTTCCGGCGTCGTCGCCCAAGTCGAGGCCAAGGACGCGTGGCGTTCCGGCACGATCGAGGAACGGCTTTCACACGCGCTGGTGAAAGGCATCGACGCCTTCATCGACGGTGACACCGAGGAAGCGCGCAAGAAATACGGCAAGCCGCTCACGATCATCGAAGGCCCGTTGATGGACGGTATGCGCGTCGTCGGCGATCTCTTCGGTGCGGGTAAAATGTTTCTGCCCCAAGTCGTCAAAAGCGCCCGCGTCATGAAAAAGGCCGTCGCCTATCTTCAACCGTTCATGGAAGCCGAAAAAGTGCGCAACCGGCGCATTCGTGAATTACGGCACTTAGCCGCACGCCTCCACAGCGATACGATCACCCTGATCGAGGGCTTTACCTATTCACCCTACGTTGGACTGACAGCCGAAGAACGTGCCATCGAACAAAAATTCGCGGCCGAACTCGCGGCCGACCTGGAAGGAGCCCGCCAGCAATATGAGCTTCGTTTCAAAAATATATTCGATCGAAACAACGCGCAGGAATTAAGTGCAGACTATGCCGCTACCCGCGAAAGTCGGCAGCGCTGGAGTGTGGCTACACTTGGACCGGCTGGCGGATTCATTGACTGGCTGTACGAAAAAACACTTTCGCTCTTACCACCAGAAAGCCTGATCGCCTTCAACGCTGGCGGTCAAGGCAGCGGCAAGACGACCGCCACGCTCGCAGCCGAAGTCGAACGAGCCGCCGACCTGCTCATGGACGGAACGCTCCAGGATGAAGCCCGCAGCCGGAAGCAAATCAGCGCCGCCCTGGCCCTCGGGCACACCGTTCAAATACGATTCGTTTATTGCCCATGGGAAAACGCGGTGATCAATATTATTCGTCGCGCAGCCGAAGGCACCGGTCGCATCGTTCCGCTGCAACGAGCTGCGGGGGGACATTTTCAATCGGCCCGAACGGTCTTTTCGTTGCTTTCCATCAAACCCGACGGCCCCGGCAAACTGGTGTTTGCAGTGTTCGACAACACCGATTTTACCAAGCCCGCTCCACGCGAACTGGACTGGCTTCGCGAACACCTGAATCCCGCGATCGAAAAGTTGCTTGAAACCGGGGGGAATGCAGCGGAAAATTATTTCCATGAAAAACGCACCGATCCCAACCTCAGCTCCAAGCTCATTCGGAACGGCCTCTACCAAGCGCCCGAGCACCGAGGAGAGGATTCGTCATCTCAACGAGGCGACGTTAGCGGCCCTGCAGAAGGCGGGCGAAGCCCGCCAGTTGAAGGAACAGCAGGCACGACTGAGCCCGACGTCGCGGTAGTTGAGTCGGACGCGCAGGGCCGCGTCATCATGGCCACGGTCAAAGGCGACGTCCACGACATCGGCAAAAACATCGTCGGCGTCGTTCTCGCCTGTAATAATTATGAGGTGATCGATCTCGGCGTGATGGTGTCGTGCGAAAAAATTCTCACCGCCGCCAGAGAAAAAAACGCCGACGTCGTCGGACTTTCGGGCCTCATCACGCCGTCGCTCGACGAGATGGTTTACGTCGCAAAGGAAATGAAGCGTCAGAATTTCAACCTGCCCTTGCTCATCGGCGGCGCCACGACTTCCGCGGCGCACACCGCGATCAAGATCGCGCAGAATTACGACGAACCCGTCATTCACGTCCTCGATGCTTCGCGCGTCATCGGCGTCGTTTCGAAACTACTTAATCCTGAAAACAAGCCGGCCTACGTCGCGGAAATCAAAGCGAAGCAGGAACGCCAGCGCATCGAATTCGCCGACCGCAAAGGTGCGCGAAAAATGCTCACCCTCGCCGACGCCCGCGCCCGCCGCCAACCCACCGACTGGGCCACCGTCGATATTCCAAAGCCGGAGTTCACTGGTATCAAGATCTTCGATCCCGTGCCCCTGCAGGAAATCGCGGACTACATCGATTGGGGCCCATTCTTTTCCGCGTGGGAATTACACGGCCGGTTCCCGGAAATTCTCACCGACTCCGTGGTCGGCGAAGAAGCCACCAAGCTCTACAAAGAAGCCCAGGCGATGCTGGCCCGCATCATCGCAGAAAAACGCTACACCGCAAAGGCCGTGATCGGCTTCTGGCCCGCCAACGCGGTTGGAGACAGCGTGGAACTCTACGCCGACGAATCGCGCTCCCGCGTGGTGAAGACGTTCCATTTCCTGCGGCAGCAAAACGAAAAACCTGCCGCCCAGTTTAATCACTGCCTCGCCGATTACGTTGCGCCGAAAGAAAGCGGTCGCATCGACCACTTCGGCGGCTTTGCCGTGACCAGCGGTCACGGCGTGGAAGATTTTGCCGCCGAATTCCGCGCCAAACTGGACGACTTCAACGCGATCATGGCGCAAGCCCTCGGCGACCGCCTCGCCGAAGCGCTGGCGGAACTGATGCACAAGAAAGTACGCGACTACTGTGGTTACGGAAAAACGGAAAACCTGGAGATGAAGGACATCATCCGTGAAAAATATCGCGGTGTACGTCCCGCACCCGGCTATCCCGCATGTCCCGATCATACCGAGAAACCAGCGCTCTTCGAATTGCTCAACGCGACGGAAGCCGCCGGCATCAAGCTTACCGAGAGCAACGCGATGTATCCCGCCAGCTCTGTCTCGGGGTTTTATTTCAATCATCCTGAGTCGAAATACTTCGCCGTCGGCAAACTCGCGAAGGACCAGATCGAAGACTATTCGGTGCGGAAGAACCAACCCGTCACCGACACCGAACGCTGGCTCGCGCCTTACCTCGACTACGACGCTTGAGGACACGGTTTGGCCACGAAATTCACGAAAGGGCACGAAATAGAGGCGTCCACCGTCTTATTCTTCTTTCGTGCCCTTTCGTGAATTTTGTGGGCAGCTCCGTTTTCTGCCTCGAACGTAGATCTACACCGATTGCAGCACTTGCAGCATCTCCGCATGTAATTTCCCGTTACTCGCGACGTAACGGCCTCGATCCAGCTGCTGCGGGTTTGAGTTGCCTTGGTAGTCCGTCACCATGCCGCCGGCCTCCCGGGCGATCAGCATTCCAGCCATCACATCCCATGGCTTCAGGTCTTTTTCCCAATAACCGTCGAGCCGCCCCGCTGCCACGTAACATAAATCCAGCGCAGCACTGCCGAGACGCCGTTCCCCCCGAATACGCGTGAGAAACGCGCCCCACTCCCTGAGGTTGTTGTCCGGGTTGGTATGTTTGTCGTAGGGAAATCCGCTCGTGATCACCGCATCGATCAGCTCCGCGGTCTGCGTCACGCGGAGCGCTTTTCCGTTTAACCACGCCCCGTGCCCTTTCACCGCCGTGAACAGCTCGCGGCGAGTCGGATCAAAAATTACTCCGAGCAACGGCTGCCGATCCGGCGGCGTCAACGCAATGCTGGTGCAAAAATGCGGGAGCTTACTGGCAAAATTCACCGTCCCATCGATCGGATCCACAAACCACTGATAGGGCGCTGAAGCCGCCGGCGCACCTTGGCCGCCGCCTTCCTCGCCCACGATATGATGATCAGGAAATCGCGCGAGGATTTCTTTCACGATGTACGCCTCCGCCTCGGTGTCGGCTGCGGTCACGATGTCGATCCGGCTACTCTTGAGCGTCGTCGGAATCGGCGCTGCGAAATGCCGCATTATGATTTCGCCCGCGCCCTTGGCGATGGCGACGATATCAGGGAGAATATTTGCCGATTGCATGAATAATTTAAAATTGAAAACCATCCTGCCCCAGTTGGACCCGGTAATCAGTGCGACGAGAAACCGCCCCCGTGCGTTGGTTGACGATGGCTTGAGCGATCTCCGGTGTGGTCGCGCTGATTAACTCTGCGGGACCAGCCTCGGTCAGCACGTGGCGTTCCGGGCCGAGCTGCTCGACGATCTCACCGGCAGTGCGGCGCACGCCCACCGCGTCCGGTTTCTTGCCCTCGACTTCGGCAATCACGTAGCTCAGCGGTTTGATGGCCTCGAACGGCGGGGCGGTTTCCGGAAACACTGGTTCAGGCCGGTCCTTGGTTCCTTCGAGTTCCGCCATCCGGTCACGCGAACCTTTCGTTAATTTCCGATGGCATTGCGGGCAACTCGGCCAGTGATCGAACGGTTCTTTGCAGTTACTGCACCAATTGAGGAAATAGCGGGTGAGCTCGATCGGGAATTTCAACGTGCCCACGATTTTATCACCCGTGCCGGCACGAAGTGCCGCCACGAGTGCGTCGTAACTTGGCTCGATGTCGAGCAACGTGCACTCGCGCCCAATATTCTCCAGCGAATGGGCATCAGAGCACGAATAGAGTCCAAAACGATCCAAGCTCGGCACTCGCCGGCACATCAGCGGATTCGAAGTGAGACCGGTTTCAATCGCCAAAACGTTTTGCAACAAGTCTTCGTAGACCGTTTCCACCGATATTTCTCCCCCGACAACTCCGAGCACGGAAAACCACGGATTCATTACGTGAGGCGCGGCAACATGAACCCGCTCGAAATTCGCCGCACCGCGCACCAGATCCTTGGGCGAGAGCGACAGCGTGGGCCTCCCTTCAGCAAGATCGCCCTTCCTGGCAATGCGGGCGGCAAACTCCCGCGCCACGGCCAACGAGGGAAAATAAATGAGTTGATGGATACCGGTCATCTCCGTCTTTCCCGGCTTCACACAATTCACCTCCGTGCTGAGTACAAAACGCAGTGAACGCCGCAATCCCTCCGGCAGCCGCGCGTGCGCTTGCTTTTCCACGTCCGGCTTAAGCGCGAGCAAACCGGATTCCGCCTCGATGGTGCTCGCTTGAATTTCATCGAGCCATTGCGGCTGCAGGCAATCGCCGGTACCAAGCAAATCCACTCCTTTCCGCTGCGCCCAGAGCGCAATGTTTTCGATCGTCATCGCCGGCGATACGCCCGAGGCGTAGCGCGAGTGGAGATGAAGATCGGCGGCAAAAAGCATGCGTCACCGTTTGCGAGGAAGGACGAATTTTCAATCTCCCAACTAAATTGCTCCAAATTTATTTTGGCGGGCCATCTCCAAAAAAGAGACTGCGCCACCGTTTTTCCACCCGGTAGCCGGTAAAGGTGGGGCGCTTTATCCTTAAAGCGCCGTTCCCGGTTCCCGGCCACGGGAGTCACCCGCGCAAACCTGCTGACGCGGCGGGTTAGGGTAACCCGCCCTACCTCGACGCCTCGTGCCCCGTTCACTTCTTTTCGCAAGTCTCGTTAATCGACGTTTATCCTGGCCGCTTGAAACTGGAGAAGTTGGGGCGCACCCGGTCAAATTCCTGCAATAGCACAGGGAACGCGTCGCCCACCGGCGACGTGGCGAGGTATTCCGCCGCCACCGCCTTCGCTCCGCGGGCGCGAAGTCCGGCATAAACGTGCAGTTCGAACTGGAGCCGAAGCTGAGCCTCCTCCTTAGCCAGCCCGAGTGCGCCAAAGAGGAAAAGCAGCGCCTCGATCGTGGAATAATTCCCCGTGAATTGTTGTTCGCGCAGTCGGAATCGGCTCGGTCCGTTCATGGGCAACCGCACGAGCTTGCCCCAAGGCGCTACCATTTGCGACATGCGCGCCGCCTCCCGCCAGCTCCCGTCCAGCAACAGCACCTGCACGCCCGCGGGCGGTTGCACCACCGGCACTGATTCACCTCGCGGATGCAAAATCCAAAGCTCCTTGTTGGGTAACGCGATCATCTCGCGCGTCGGCGGAGTTTCACGACGGAAAAGATGCCGCCGCGACGCTGGAACAACCCGGTTGATCAAGCGTCCCGTGCTGGTCGGACGCATAAATTCCCGATGATGGATGAGTACATCGATTTCCAGCGGGGATTCGATCGCCTGAAACGCACTGCAAATGCACCACCGCTCCGCAAACCGGCACCGGTCGCATCGGGGAGTACTCGCCAGGACAACGCTTCGGGCCATGGGACCATCCGATGCAGCCAATTGCCCCCGGGGTCAATCCCCACGCGGC